>NZ_JBIUXX010000190.1:0-1023 GCF_044744235.1 Pseudomonas sp. NPDC087346 | reverse complement strand
TGCTGGGTCTGCACCAACAACGTCATGTACTCGTTATCGCGTTGCAGCAGCGCCGATTGCAGTTCGTTACCAAACTGAATGACGCTACTCACCGCGGTTCGGGCTTTGTCGATCAATACCGGGAACCGGAACTCACTGACCTGCAAGTTGGCGGGCACTGAACCACCCACGCTGCCGTTGCCGGCGCCCTGCTGAAGTTGCAATGAGGTCGGCGAAGCCTCAGTGGCATAAAGCGGCAGTACCAGCGATTGCCCATCGAGGGTCAAATTGTTGCGCAGGTTATAGAGACGCACCTCCAACTTATCCCAAAACATCAACAAGTCAGCATTGTAAGGCGGCAAGAAATTGCCGTTTTGTTCGACGAGGTAGGCTTGCAGCTGCCCAGCGGCACCAGGGGCGGCAACAAGAGTGATAGAGGCTTCACTTCCCAGCGTAGGGTTAGGCCAACTATTGGTGTAGTCAATCTGCGGGCGAGGGCCGAGCATTTGCGCCGCTTGAACATAATACATTTTGGCCTGGGCCATATAGTCGCGCTGCTGCATCCGGTAACAGCTGTCGCCGTGCTCAATCAACGTCTTCACACTGCTGAGGAACAGGGCCAACTTGTAATGCATCGGGTCATTCATCGCAATGACGTCCGGGTCCACCGTTTTCGGAATCGTGGCATTCCAACCCAGATCCTGTTGGAGGGGCAGCACGTTCCAATAACGCGGTTTGCCGCCTTCCATTTCGAGCACACCTAACCGATTACGATACCCTGCCGGTGAAAAGACATACCGTTGCCAGGTTTTGGCACTCAGGTAATTTTGTTCAGTCAAGTAACGTTCGGCAATCAGGAAGCAGCTATGGAAAAATAACTCCCAAAAATACAACCCGTAGGAGCCATTGAAATCAATGGCAGCAGTGCCGTCACGTTCCAGGAGCGCCGTTTGGGAGGTGTAATTCAGCACCCCGGCAATCCCCTCCTGCTGAAGCAGTTGACTATAACGCGCTACGGCGCTGGTTTTTAGATAGGCGAGTTGG
>NZ_JBIUXX010000189.1:0-1030 GCF_044744235.1 Pseudomonas sp. NPDC087346 | reverse complement strand
CATCCGTGGCGTGCCAGACACCCCGGGTGTGGCGTTCAAGATTCTCGGCCCGATCAGTGCCGCGAACATCGAAGTCGACATGATCGTGCAGAACGTTGCGCACGATAACACCACCGACTTCACCTTCACCGTACACCGCAATGACTATCAGGCCGCACAGACCGTGCTGGAAAACACCGCTCGCGAGATCGGTGCCCGTGAAGTCGTTGGCGACACCAAGATTGCCAAGGTCTCGATCGTCGGCGTCGGCATGCGTTCCCACGCAGGCGTTGCCAGCCGCATGTTCGAATCGCTGGCCAAGGAAAGCATCAACATCCAGATGATCTCGACTTCGGAAATCAAGGTTTCCGTAGTGATCGAAGAGAAATACCTGGAACTGGCTGTGCGCGCCCTGCACACGGCTTTCGAACTGGATGCGCCTGCCCGTCAGGGCGAGTAATCCGCTGACAAGAAGGGCGCGGTCTGACCGCGCCCTTTATTTTTTGAATGGCGCGAGCCCTGAACTGTTCTTTTGCTCGCGCTGGTCAATACTCAGGCATGTAGGGCTACGATCGCTCCGGTTGTAGGTCGGGTGCCTTTTTTTTGCAGACTGTTGTCCCTGAACTGAATTGCGTAAGGAGAAAGGTATGCTGATTCTGACTCGTCGATGCGCAGAAAGCCTGATTATCGGTGATGGCGAAATCACCGTGACCGTGCTCGGCGTTAAAGGAAACCAAGTGCGTATCGGGGTGAACGCTCCGAAAGAGGTTGCCGTGCACCGTGAGGAAATTTACCTGCGTATAAAGAAAGAGAAGGACGAAGAACCAAGCCATTAATTTTTATCGATTTTTATGTTTGCAAACGGGGAAAAGGTTGGTTAAGATACGCCCCGTGTTGCGGAGAGCTGGCCGAGTGGCCGAAGGCGCTCCCCTGCTAAGGGAGTACACCTCAAAAGGGTGTCGGGGGTTCGAATCCCCCGTTCTCCGCCATTATTTGCTTAGTACGTCGTAATCTGGCTTTTTCTGTAAGTTCTTGAATTTACAGAAAAAGC
>NZ_JBIUXX010000188.1:288-1034 GCF_044744235.1 Pseudomonas sp. NPDC087346 | reverse complement strand
GCTGCGATGACCGGAGGCCATACAAACTTCATGCAGAACAGTACAAAAATCAGGAACGCAACGGACTGGCCAATCAGGGTCGCATTAATGTTCACGCCAACACCTCGCAGTTACGTTGTCCATCACATCAAATTACTCGGAAGAATCCGGGTAATTAGCCAGCGATCTGACCAACGAACGGGTTCGCAAAGGTGAAGAACAGAGCGATACCAACACCGATCATGGTTACGGCGTCGAGCAGACCGGCAACGATGAACATTTTAACTTGCAGCATTGGAACCATTTCTGGCTGACGCGCTGCGCCTTCCAGGAACTTGCCGCCCAGCAGGCCGAAACCAATTGCGGTACCCAGTGCGCCCAGGCCGATCAACAGTGCAACAGCGATAGCGGTTAGACCAACTACAGTTTCCATCTTTCCTCCCGACTTTTACGTCGTATGGTTTAGGTTTTTTTAATTTAAAGCGGGTAAAACAAATCGTTTCAGCGGCCCCGTCAGGAGCCCCCTCCCGTTTGAAGGGGAGGGACATCAGACTAGTCGAAACCAGTCTTAATGGTTTTCTTCGTGCGCCATCGACAGGTAGACGATGGTCAGCATCATGAAGATGAACGCCTGCAGCGTGATGATCAGGATGTGGAACACAGCCCACGCCCACTGCAGAACAACGCCCAGGCCGCTGAGCCAGAGCAGGCCGCGGGGGGGGCGCGACGGCCAGGGCCGAGCGGAGCCGCACCGAAGCCGGCCGCGA
>NZ_JBIUXX010000188.1:0-278 GCF_044744235.1 Pseudomonas sp. NPDC087346 | reverse complement strand
AAGGCTTGAACGAAGATGTTCTTGCTGCCGAACGGGTGCAGGGTCAGTTCGCCGATGAAGCCGCCGATGCCCTTGACCTTGATGCTGTAGAAAATGATCAGTGCGAAAACCGAGAGCGCCATGCCCAGTGTTGCGTTCGGGTCGGTAGTCGACACGGCACGGAACGGGATGTGGTGGTCGCCGGAGATCAGGATGGCCAGCTGAGGAATCCAGTCGACCGGTACCAGGTCGACGGCGTTCATCAGGAACACCCAGACGAAGATGGTCAGTGCCAGCGG
>NZ_JBIUXX010000187.1:0-1040 GCF_044744235.1 Pseudomonas sp. NPDC087346 | reverse complement strand
CCGATGTCCTCTTTTTGGTACGACACCCACGAACCGTCGTCCGACATGTACCAAATATTGGAAAAATACGTAAAGTCAGGTGGCGACGTTACCCCCGGCATAACCCCCACCTGCTCTTTGCTAACCCAACACACATACAGGCGATTGTTAAACCAGCAAGGCATTAACTGATTTTGATAGGTCTCCGTCGCCGGCACATTGACTTTCAGCCACTGTGACCATGCCCCGGCGGTCAGTCCGCCGTTATCATCACGCACGGACATATTACAACTGCGCCAGTAGTAGGCGTACGGCGCGTTCTGGCTACGACCAATAAAATAGAGCGTGTCCTGGCAATTCGTCGAGGCGCTAAGCCCTGCCTGGTAACCGCCAATCGTGTCCAAATGACTGAGCACTTCAAAGTCCAGCAGGTACTGCTGGAACCCTGTGTTGACGCGCTCATCAGAAATCCGGCCTTGGTTAATGGTTTCTTCAAGGGCTTTGAAGAGTTCTGTTTTGTTATAACGCAGGCTGGGGTCGACGTAGGTCGAGGGATAGTACTGCAAGCGTTCCTTGCCAGCCCACGTCGAGAACACCTGATTGTATTTCGGCCAGTCATACAGAAAACCACCGGGTTTGGACTCCTGGGTTATGACCGCGCTGACAGCATTGTCCACGTCGGGGTCATTCCCCTCCAAACAGCGGTTAATGTAAAGTTGCAGACTGGAAACAGCCTCGGCAACCCGAGAAGTTATAACTTCCGGACCGATCTGAGTATCCAGCAACAAATACTCATACAGTTCATCGGCCGTTTTAATGCGCGCGTTCAACGGTGTTTTATCGGCGAGCAGTGTTTGAGGGGCACAATAAGTGATGTAATAGTCAACCAGCGCATCGCGTCGTGCGGTTTGAATGGCATTGAGTGCGGAATTGTTCATCGTGGAGATCTCCAAAACTGAAACAGTGGCCGTGAAAGAAATTTAGATGGACGCCATTAATTTCTCGGCGACACTGCTAATTAAATTTGACTCTGTGGCCGGGGCCAAGGCAGGCGTGGACAG
>NZ_JBIUXX010000186.1:576-1063 GCF_044744235.1 Pseudomonas sp. NPDC087346 | reverse complement strand
CGAGCGGTGTCGTAGTGGTCCTGGCCGATTACGTTCGGGTCCAGCTGGCGCGAAGTCGAGTCGAGTGGATCGACCGCCGGGTAGATACCCAGGGAAGCGATGTCACGGGACAGAACGACAGTAGCGTCCAAGTGGGCGAAGGTGGTCGCTGGCGACGGGTCAGTCAAGTCATCCGCAGGTACGTATACCGCCTGGATCGAAGTGATCGAACCTTCTTTGGTCGAAGTGATACGTTCTTGCAGAACGCCCATCTCTTCAGCCAGAGTCGGCTGGTAACCTACTGCCGAAGGCATACGGCCCAGCAGTGCGGATACTTCAGTACCGGCCAGGGTGTAACGATAGATGTTGTCGACGAACAGCAGAACGTCGTTACCTTCGTCACGGAACTTCTCGGCCATGGTCAGGCCGGTCAGTGCTACGCGCAGACGGTTACCCGGCGGCTCGTTCATCTGACCGTAAACCAGTGCCACTTTGTCCAGAACGTTGG
>NZ_JBIUXX010000186.1:0-566 GCF_044744235.1 Pseudomonas sp. NPDC087346 | reverse complement strand
GAACACGGAATAACCGCTGTGCTCGATGGCGATGTTACGGATCAGTTCCATCATGTTTACGGTTTTGCCTACACCGGCACCACCGAACAGACCGACTTTACCGCCTTTGGCAAACGGGCAAACCAGGTCGATAACCTTGATGCCGGTTTCCAGCAGGTCGTTGCCGCCTGCCTGTTCAGCGAACGAAGGCGCTGGACGGTGAATGCCCCAACGCTCTTCGGTGTCGATCGGGCCAGCTTCGTCGATCGGGTTACCGAGGACGTCCATGATCCGGCCCAGAGTCGCTTTACCGACCGGTACGGAGATGGCTGCGCCAGAGTCGGTAACTTCCAGACCGCGCTTCAAGCCTTCGGTGGAACCCATCGCAATGGTACGAACCACGCCGTCGCCCAGCTGCTGCTGAACTTCCAGAGTGGTGCCGGCATCGCTTTGTACTTTCAAAGCGTTGTAGATGCTCGGTACGCTGTCGCGTGGAAATTCCACGTCGATAACGGCGCCGATGATTTGAACGATACGTCCGCTACTCATAGCTGGATCCTCTGAATATTTGAACCGTTAAACCGCGG
>NZ_JBIUXX010000185.1:0-1146 GCF_044744235.1 Pseudomonas sp. NPDC087346 | reverse complement strand
ATGGCGAGCCTGGTCGATGGTGGTTGGTTGGTGACCTGGAACAGTGTAGGGCAGGACGGGAGTGGCATGGGTGTTTATCAGCAGCGCTTCAACGCTGCCGGTGTCGCCGTGGGGGGGGAATCACAGGTCAATACCTTCACGGCGAACAATCAGGGGAATTCGCGGGTAGTCGGTCTGACCGGTGGTGGCTGGCTTGTGACTTGGACGAGTGATGGGCAAGACGGCAGTGGCTGGGGCGTTTACCAGCAGCGCTATGATGCCAATGGTACCAAGGTGGGCGCGGAAGTTCGGGTGAATGCAGAGACCTTGAATGCGCAGGGTCGTAGCGATGTGGTTGGGCTAGCCGGTGGTGGCTGGGTGGTGATATTCGAGGATAACAGTTCGGGCATTTACGTCCCCAAATTCCAAGTCTACGATGCCAATGGTGTAACCCTAGGCTCAAACATTGTCGTCACCAACAATAATGTCGGGCAGCCGACCATCGCTTACCTCACTGATGGCGGCTGGGTAATTGCTTGGGGGGGGGGCGGCCTGGGCGATGACAGCGGCATCTTCATGCAAGCTTATAACGCCGATGGCAGCAAAAAGGGTGTGGAAACTCGCAGTAATACTTACACGACAGGTGTGCAATCAAACGCGGATATCACCGGGCTGGCCGATGGCGGCTGGCTGGTGAGTTGGGGCAGTGAGACGCAGGATGGCAGCGGTGTCGGTATCTACCAGCAGCGCTACGATGTAAACGGACTGGCCCAAGGACCGGAAAACCGAGTCAATACCGTGACGGCCGGCGACCAGCAACTGGCTGCGGTCACCGCACTGAAGGGCGGTGGCTGGGTGGTGGCCTGGCAAAGCAACAACCAGCTCAGTGGCACCTCGGGCAATGATATTTATCAACAGCGCTACGATGCAGTCGGTAACAAACAGGGCGTTGAACAGCTCGTCAACGAGAGCTTCACTGTCGGTGAGCAGACGCTGCCGAACATCACCGCGACCGCCGATGGTGGATGGACCATCAGTTGGGTCAGCGCCGGGCAGGACGGCAGCGGCCTGGGCGTTTACCAGCGGCATTATTTGCCGAGCGAGGATGTAAAACCGTCTCTGCCATTGCTGTTGCGCGTGGCACGACTCAAGCAATGGCTACAGCGA
>NZ_JBIUXX010000184.1:0-1153 GCF_044744235.1 Pseudomonas sp. NPDC087346 | reverse complement strand
AGAAATATCCGCTTAAGATGCTGCTCGAGTCGTGCCAGCGCTACATGTCCGCCCTTGGCGAGAAGCGTGTGCTGACCATCGAGTACACCTTGCTCAAGGACATCAACGATAAAGTTGAGCATGCGGTGGAAATGATCGAGCTGCTGAAGAACATTCCGTGCAAGATCAACCTGATCCCGTTCAACCCGTTCCCGCACTCCGGGTACGAGCGGCCGAGCAACAATGCCATCCGCCGGTTCCAGGATCAGTTGCATCAGGCCGGTTTCAACGTCACTGTCCGCACCACTCGTGGTGAAGACATCGACGCTGCATGCGGTCAATTGGTAGGGCAGGTGCTGGATCGCACCCGTCGCAGCGAACGTTACATCGCCGTGCGTGAGTTGAGCGCCGACAGCGATCTGGCACAGAACGCCGCGAACACTAACTAAGAGAGGATCTCTATGTCCCTGCGCTTTGCGCTGCTGTTGCTGTTGGCCAGCCTGTGTGCTGGTTGTGTCCTGTCGGGTGACTACAACCCGATGAAGACCAGCAAGGGCCGCGATGAAGCGCGGGCTGCCTACGTGCAGTTGGGGCTGGGATACCTGCAGCAGGGCATGACCGAGCGGGCCAAGGTGCCATTGAAGAAGGCGCTGGATCTGGACAGTTCCGATCCTGACGCCAACGCTGCTCTGGGGTTGGTGTTTCAGGCCGAGATGGAACCGAAACTGGCTGACGAGCACTTCCGCAAAGCTTTGTCCTCCCGTCCCGGCGATGCCCGCACCCTCAATAATTACGGCAGTTTTCTCTACGAAGAAAAGCGATACAAGGAAGCCTACGAGCGTTTTGAACAGGCGGCCGCCGATACCCTGTATCCTGAGCGTTCTCGCGTGTTCGAGAACCTTGGCATGACAGCGTCGAAGCTCGGTCAGCGTGATCTGGCTCAGCAGCAACTGGAAAAAGCCCTGCGACTGAACCGTCAACAACCGCGTGCTTTGCTGGAAATGGCTGAGTTGTCCTTCGAAGACAGGCATTATGTGCCCGCACGTGACTATTACGACCGTTTCAGCCAGTTGTCCGAACAAAATGCACGTAGTCTGTTGCTCGGCGTTCGGCTGGCAAAAGTGTTTGAAGATCGCGACAAGGCCGCCTGTGGGGGCCTGCAATTAAAACGACT
>NZ_JBIUXX010000183.1:549-1178 GCF_044744235.1 Pseudomonas sp. NPDC087346 | reverse complement strand
GGTGGCCGGCATGACCGGGCCCCACGAAACTTGCAGGAAGTGCGTGATCAGGGTTTCGATGTGATGCAACGTGCGCTCTTTCGGCGGCGGCGTGGTCAGCGGGTGATCCGCCTTGTACGGGCCTTCCGGCATGTTGCGCATGCACTGGTCGATGATCTTGATGCTCTGGCGCATTTCCTCGACGCGAACCATGCAGCGGTCGTAGGCATCGCCGTTGGCGGCCAGCGGGACTTCGAACTCGAAGTTCTCGTAGCCGGAGTACGGGCGCGCTTTACGCAGGTCGAAATCGCAACCGGTCGAACGCAGGCCGGCACCGGTGACGCCCCATTCCAGGGCCTCTTTGGTGTTGTAGGCGGCAACGCCGATGGTACGACCCTTGAGGATGCTGTTCTGCAGGGCAGCCTTGGTGTATTCGTCGAGGCGTTTTGGCAGCCATTCAACGAAGTCCTTCACCAGTTTTTCCCAGCCGCGCGGCAGGTCGTGCGCGACGCCGCCGATGCGGTACCAGGCCGGGTGCAGACGGAAACCGGTAATGGCTTCGATCACCGTGTACGCCTTCTGGCGGTCGGTGAAGGTGAAGAACACCGGAGTCATGGCACCGACGTCCTGGATGTAAGTCCCCAGGAACA
>NZ_JBIUXX010000183.1:0-539 GCF_044744235.1 Pseudomonas sp. NPDC087346 | reverse complement strand
GGAAGAACTCGGCCATCATGATGCGGATGACGTCGACCTTCTCAGGCACCTTGATGCCGGCCAGCTTCTCGACCGAGAGCACGTACGGCAGGTTGTTCATCACGCCGCCGAGGTAATCGATACGGTCGGTGTACGGGATGAAGGAGTGCCAGGACTGACGCTCGGCCATCTTCTCGGCACCACGGTGGTGGTAACCGACGTCAGGCACGCAGTCGACGATCTCTTCGCCGTCCAGTTGCAGAATGATACGGAACGCACCGTGAGCCGAAGGGTGGTTCGGGCCCAGGTTGAGGAACATGTAGTCCTCGTTCGTGCCGGAACGCTTCATGCCCCAGTCTTCAGGACGGAAGCGTGCGGCTTCTTCCTCAAGCTGTTGCTTGGCCAGGTTCAGGCTGAACGGATCGAACTCGGTCGCACGCGCCGGGAAGTCCTTGCGCAGCGGGTGACCTTCCCAGGTCGGGGGGGGGGGGGTGGGGGGGGGGTGGGGGGGGGCGTTGTATTGGTGGCGGTGGGTGTAGGGGAGTAGAAAATGCTAAAAG
>NZ_JBIUXX010000182.1:0-1196 GCF_044744235.1 Pseudomonas sp. NPDC087346 | reverse complement strand
GATCTGGTCTTAGTGTTCAGGTGGCAGGTAGCCAGGCGAACCTTCAGTGGCCATGGCCAACTGGGTACGCATCATGATGGCGTCGGCAAAACCGCGCAGCAGCATGACCATGGCGACGATGATGTACATCACGCCGATTTTCTTGTGGTCAACCGAAGTCAGCCACTCGGTCCACAAGTAAGTCCACTTCTTGAAGTAGGTGATTGCAGCGAACAGCGCCAGACCACCGAGCGCGATCATGGCGATGGTAATCATCACGATCGGTTCGTGGAACGGGACCGCTTCCCAACTTAATTTACCAAACATCGTTTACTCCTCTGCCCCGGCAGCTGAATGCGAACTCGATTCGATTTCCGTTGCCGCCACTTCTTTCTCTTTCTTCTCGTGCTTCAGCGGCTTGCCAGGTTTCATGCCTTCGTACTTGTCGACGATGATCTGGAACTGGTTAGGCGTGACCGAGGAGTAGAGCTCGACTGGGTTGTTCTGGCTTGGCTTGGAAAGGGCTTCGTATTCAGCTTGATCAAGCTGTTTAGGTGCCTTTTTGACTTCACTTACCCAAGCGTCGAAATCGGCCTGAGAAGTCGAGATAGCCTTGAATTTCATGCCGGTGAAACCAGCACCGCTGTAGTTGGCGGAGATACCGTCCATTTCAGCGTTGCGATCGGCGATCAGGTGCAGTTTGGTCTGCATGCCCGCCATCGCGTAGATCTGGCCACCCAGGCCCGGGATGAAGAATGAGTTCATCACGGCGTCGGAGGTGATCTTGAAGTTGATTGGCGTGTTAGCCGGGAACACGATCTTGTTGACCGTGGCAATGCCTTGTTCCGGGTAGATGAACAGCCATTTCCAGTCGAGCGCGACCACTTCGATGGTCACCGGCTTGACGTCGGACTGGATCGGACGATACGGGTCCAGTTCGTGGGTCGAAATGTAGGTGATGTAACCCAGCGCGATGATGATCAGGACCGGGATGGTCCAGACCGCCACTTCGATTTTGGTCGAGTGCGACCATTTCGGGGTGTAGACGGCGTCAGTGTTGGACGCACGGTACTTCCAGGCGAACAGGAAGGTCATGACGATAACCGGCACAACGACCAACAGCATCAGCAGCGTGGGGGGGGGGGGGGGGGGGGGGGGGGGGGGGGGGCGCCCGCCCGCCCCCCCCCCCCCCCCGGGGGGGGGGTGGGGGGGGCGGG
>NZ_JBIUXX010000181.1:0-1197 GCF_044744235.1 Pseudomonas sp. NPDC087346 | reverse complement strand
GTAACGGGCAGAAACATCTTTTTTGCTCTTAACATTAATGCAGTTTGGAGAGTAAAGGTATGGCTAGCGATAACACTGTTAACACGACAGGTACATTACCACTGGAACAAGTCGAGACACTGCAAAGCATTAATCGGACGTTACTCGCGCGTAGCGAACCGGTCATGCAGGGCATTCCGAAATTGGGCGTGGCTCCGCTTTCGGCGAGCATGCAGGCTGCCATGGGGCACTCACTCGGTGGCAATGTCGATTTTGACGATCTATTCCCCAAACGTTCCGTGGATGGCTACGCGGAAGTGGCCTCGATTCAATCGCTGTTTTCTCCCGGTCGATATTTGGTTGAGCTGTATAACATTGCCAAAGGGTTACACGGCGGCAGCAGTCCGCTGCATATTGATCAACGCCGCCCAGACCTCAAGGCGCTTGTCCTCAATGAAGCCAATCTTGATAAAGAAGTCTCAACGCTCAACCTCTTGAATGAGGTTCTGCAAACAGGCATGCAGGCGTCCAAAGGCACGACGCTTAAAAACCTGGAAACCACCTTTTACCCGATGACACTGCCGTATCACGACAACCTGGTACAAGTGCGCAGCGTATTATCGGGCGCTCAAACCTCGCTGCAGCAACTTTGGTCGGCGCTGACGGATGAGCAAATGAAGGCGTTCAAGCCGCTGTCCCTCAATGGGACCGCTAGTACGACAAATCCGGACCTGGTGGTACAGCCGAAAATACGCGAGCAGCTGAAGTTAACACCGGCGCTTTACACTTTGCTGGGGGCGACCGCCGCTGACCAAGACTCGGTGCGAAAGTATTACAACCTGCCGAGCAACGCCAATCTTACCGAGGCACTCAAATCGGTCGAAGTGTTTTGTGCGCGAACAGGCTTGTCGTTCAATCAGTTGATGAGCCTGACCGCTCAGGCCAACTACTCAAATATGGACTTGGCTGCCAGCATTAACAAGCAGATTAACAACTTGGCTCCTGGGTCAAGCAAAGCGGTCGTATTTACTTTTAATGAGGATCCTGGAAGCACTTTCAGCGCGGCCGATATTGTTTTGAGCAACGGCACCCTGGGGCCGATCAGTGGTACCGGTACAACCCGTACCGCCACCGTGACCTCGAATGCCACGAACCTCATCAGTAACGGTAGCTTTACTGGTGGAGCGACGGGATGGAACACCAGTGGTACGGTCTATC
>NZ_JBIUXX010000180.1:905-1213 GCF_044744235.1 Pseudomonas sp. NPDC087346 | reverse complement strand
GGTGCTCAGGAAGAGATTGAACTGCCGCTGAAACTGCTGGCAATCGGTGACTACACCCACCGCAAGGACGATCGCAAAATCGAAGATCGCAAGCCGATCAGCATCGACAAGATGACCTTCGACGAAGTGTTGGCCAAGCAGGAACTGGGTCTGACGCTGAGCGTGCCGAACCGTCTGCAGGAAGACGGCGAAGCCGACGAGCTGGCTGTGCAATTGCGCGTCAATTCGATGAAGGACTTCAACCCGGCCAGCCTGGTCGAGCAAGTGCCTGAGCTGAAAAAACTGATGGAACTGCGCGATGCGCTGGT
>NZ_JBIUXX010000180.1:0-895 GCF_044744235.1 Pseudomonas sp. NPDC087346 | reverse complement strand
CTTACTTTCCTGACTTATTTTCTAGCTGATCCCCCGCAAAGTCCTCGCGCCTAAATTTCTGCGCGAGGGAACGTTCATGTTCGACCCGACGACGAATCCCGCGGTCGCGTACTCGGTGAGCTGGGCCTGAACGCCGCAGCCACGGACGCTTGAGACTCCAGTAGCCAAGGAAGCCAACACAATGAGCACTAGCGCAGCACAAGAGAAGAGCGCCGGCAACGGCGAGTACAGCATTCTCGACAGCATCATCGCCGAAACCCGCCTGACGCCGGACGACGAAGCCTATGACATCGCCAAGCGCGGTGTGTCGGCTTTCATCGAAGAGCTGCTCAAGCCGCAGAACAACGGTGAGCCGGTCAAGAAAGCCATGGTTGACCGCATGATCGCCGAGATCGATGCCAAGCTCAGCCGGCAGATGGACGAAATCCTGCACCACCCGGACTTCCAGGCTCTGGAATCGTCGTGGCGTGGTCTGCAACTGCTGGTCGACCGCACCAACTTCAGCTAAAACTTCAAGTTCTTAATCCTCAACGTCTCCAAAGACGACCTGCTGGACGATTTCGAAGACTCGCCGGAAGTCATGCAGTCGGGCCTGTACAAGCACATCTACACCGCTGAATACGGCCAGTTCGGTGGTCAGCCGGTTGGCGCGATCATCGCTAACTACTACATGTCCCCAAGCTCGCCGGACGTGAAACTTATGCAGTACGTTTCCAGCGTAGCCTGCATGTCCCACGCGCCATTCATCGCGGCTGCCGGTCCGAAGTTCTTCGGTCTGGAAAGCTTCACCGGCCTGCCGGATCTGAAAGATCTGAAAGACCACTTCGAAGGCCCGCAATTCGCCAAATGGCAGAGCTTCCGTACCTCGGAAGACTCCCGCTACGTTGGCCTGACC
>NZ_JBIUXX010000179.1:0-1211 GCF_044744235.1 Pseudomonas sp. NPDC087346 | reverse complement strand
ACTTTTCGTCTTTCTCAACAAACCCCGCAATCGGGTGAAGATTTTGTATTGGGAACGCAACGGCTTTTGCCTTTGGCTCAAACGCCTTGAATCCGAACGCTTCAAAACATCGCCCTATCACACCGGCGAAGCCATCGTGCTGACGGTCCAGGAGCTGAACTGGCTGCTCGATGGTTTTGATCTGTGGCGCAACCGTCCACATCAGGTTTTGACACCTCGATTTGTCGCCTGATTCGGTATAATCCACGGCATGATTTCCATGCCCGACAACCTTCCCGATGACCTGACTGCGCTCAAGCAATTACTTGCTCAGATGCAGTCCAAGGTTGTTCATCTCGAAGAAGAAAATGCGCTGCTCCGTCAGCGTCTCTTCGGGCGTAAATCCGAACAAACAGTCGATCCAACGACCCCGCAATTGGCTCTTTTTAATGATGCCGAAAGTGTCGCTGAACCTGCCGCCGAAGAGGCGGAGGAAGAAGTCGTCGCTCCGACCAAACGCCGTGGAAAACGCAAGCCTCTGCCCGCCGACTTGCCCCGTATCGAAGTCATCCACGAACTGCCCGAGCACGAGCTGACTTGTGCTTGCGGCTGCCGCAAGCACGCCATTGGCGAAGAAACCAGCGAGCAGCTGGAAATCGTGCCGATGCAGATCCGCGTGATCAAACACACCCGCAAGGTCTACGCCTGCCGTGGCTGTGAAACTGCGCCGGTCACTGCTGACAAGCCAGCGCAATTGATCGAAAAGAGCATGGCCAGCCCCAGCGTTTTGGCGACGTTGCTGACGACCAAATACGTCGATGGACTGCCACTGCATCGCTTGAAAAAGTACTCGGTCGTCACGGCGTCGATATTCCACGACAAACCTTGGCGCGCTGGGTTATCCAGTGCGGCGAACACCTGCAACCCTTGCTCAACTTGATGCGGGATCGACTGCTGGAAAGTCGCGTGATCCACTGCGACGAAACGCGTGTCCAGGTGATGAAAGAGCCAGAGCGGGAGCCCACCAGTCAATCCTGGATGTGGGTGCAAACCGGCGGGCCGCCGAATCAGCCAGTGATCCTTTTTGATTACTCGACCAGCCGAGCGCAAGAGGTGCCGTCGCGCCTGCTCGAAGGTTATCGCGGCTATCTGATGACCGACGATTACGCCGGTTATAACGCCTTGGGCGCGCAGACTGGTGTCGAACGTTTAGGCTGCTGGGCCCATGCGCG
>NZ_JBIUXX010000178.1:0-1213 GCF_044744235.1 Pseudomonas sp. NPDC087346 | reverse complement strand
GCGCTCGCGCCCCCCACCCCCACCCATCCACCTCATCAAGTTGGTTATCTCTTTTATCTTTTTGTTGTTTCCCCCTCCCTCAACCCCCCCCCCCCCCCCCCCGCCCCGCGACTCCCCCTGACCACTGTCGGCCATGATGAAGTCATCGAGCAGATCACCAAAAACCTGAACAAGCTGATCGAAGTGGTCAAGCTGGTAGACCTGTCGGAGAGCGCTCACATCGAGCGCGAACTGATGCTGGTCAAGGTCAAGGCCACTGGCGCCCAACGCGCCGAGATCAAACGCACTACCGATATTTACCGTGGACAGATCGTCGATGTCAGTGCCAGCGTGTATACCGTTCAATTGACCGGTACCAGCGACAAGCTCGACAGCTTCATTCAGTCCATCGGCACCGCTTCGATTTTGGAAACCGTCCGTAGCGGCGTGACCGGCATTGCTCGCGGCGACAAAGTACTCAGCATCTAAACCAAATTAGCGAATGGCCTGAACGGCCTGGATATATAGGGGAATTTCATGAAAGTTTATTACGAAAAAGACTGCGACCTGTCGATCATCCAGGGCAAGAAAGTTGCCATCATCGGTTACGGCTCCCAGGGCCACGCTCAAGCGTGCAACCTGAAAGACTCCGGTGTCGACGTTACCGTTGGTCTGCGTAAAGGTTCGGCTACCGTTGCCAAAGCTGAAGCTCACGGCCTGAAAGTGACTGACGTTGCTTCCGCTGTTGCTGCTGCCGACCTGGTCATGATTCTGACCCCGGACGAGTTCCAGTCTGCTCTGTACAAGAACGAAATCGAACCGAACATCAAGAAAGGCGCCACTCTGGCCTTCTCCCACGGCTTCGCGATTCACTACAACCAGGTTGTTCCGCGTGCCGACCTCGACGTGATCATGATCGCGCCGAAAGCACCGGGCCACACCGTGCGTTCCGAGTTCGTCAAAGGCGGCGGTATCCCTGACCTGATCGCGATCTACCAGGACGCTTCGGGCAACGCCAAAAACGTTGCTCTGTCCTACGCGGCAGGCGTTGGTGGCGGTCGTACCGGCATCATCGAAACCACTTTCAAAGACGAGACTGAAACTGACCTGTTCGGCGAACAAGCCGTACTGTGCGGCGGTACCGTTGAACTGGTTAAAGCCGGTTTCGAAACTCTGGTTGAAGCTGGCTACGCGCCGGAAATGGCCTACTTCGAGTGCCTGCACGAACTGAAGC
>NZ_JBIUXX010000177.1:0-1218 GCF_044744235.1 Pseudomonas sp. NPDC087346 | reverse complement strand
AAGCTTGCCCAGTGCGATACCCATTTTTTCCTGGTCATCCTTGGTCTTAGGCTCTACGGCAACCGAAATAACCGGCTCCGGGAAGTCCATACGAACCAGGATGATTGGCTTGTCAGCGTTGCAGAGGGTCTCACCAGTGGTGACGTCCTTCATGCCGATCAGGGCCGCGATGTCACCAGCGCGCACTTCCTTGATCTCTTCACGGGCGTTTGCGTGCATTTGCACCATACGACCCACGCGCTCTTTCTTGCCTTTAACCGAGTTGATCACGCCGTCGCCGGAGTTCAACACGCCCGAGTAAACACGGACGAAGGTCAAGGTACCCACGAATGGGTCGGTAGCGATCTTGAACGCCAGAGCCGAGAACGGCTCCGAATCGTCTGCATGACGCTCCAGCTCGATAGTCTCGTCATCCGGGTCAGTACCCTTGATGGCAGGAATATCAACAGGCGCAGGCAGGAAGTCGATAACGGCGTCGAGAACCAGGGGAACACCCTTGTTCTTGAAGGAAGAACCGCAAACAGCAAGAACGATCTCACCAGCGATAGTACGCTGACGCAGAGCAGCCTTGATTTCCGCGATGGTGAGTTCTTCACCTTCGAGGTACTTGTTCATCAGCTCTTCGCTGGCTTCGGCCGCAGCCTCAACCATGTTGCTGCGCCATTCTTCAGCCAGTTCCTGCAGCTCAGCAGGGATAGCCTCACGACGTGGAGTCATGCCTTTGTCAGCATCATTCCAGTAAACAGCTTCCATGTTGATCAGATCGATCTGACCCTGGAAGTTGTCTTCGGAACCGATAGCCAACTGGATCGGCACTGGAGTGTGACCCAGACGCTGCTTGATCTGACCGATCACGCGCTGGAAGTTGGCACCAGCACGGTCCATCTTGTTTACGTAAACAAGACGTGGAACGCCGTATTTGTTGGCCTGACGCCATACGGTTTCCGACTGTGGCTCAACACCCGAAGTACCGCAGAACACAACGACCGCGCCGTCGAGTACACGCAGGGAACGCTCAACTTCAATGGTGAAGTCTACGTGGCCCGGGGTGTCAATAACGTTGAAGCGATATTGGTCTTTGTGCTGCTTTTCGGAACCCTGCCAGAAGGCGGTAATAGCAGCAGAAGTAATGGTAATACCACGCTCCTGCTCCTGAACCATCCAGTCTGTGGTCGCGGCGCCGTCATGCACCTCGCCCATTTTGTGACTTTTGCCAGT
>NZ_JBIUXX010000176.1:0-1228 GCF_044744235.1 Pseudomonas sp. NPDC087346 | reverse complement strand
GGTCGGCGGCATCATGATGCGCGACAGGTGCGGGTGGCCTTTGAAGTCGATGCCGAACATGTCCCAGACTTCACGCTCGTACCAGTTGGCGTTCGGCCAGATACCGGTGACGGTCGGCAAGCTCAGGTCGCTCTCGGACAAGGCAACCTTGATCATCACGTCACTATTACGTTCCAGCGACATGAGGTGGTAGAACACGGTGAACTCGGCGTCACTCGGCAGCCCTTGACGCTTGGTGCGCAGACGCTCGTCCACGCCGTGCAGGTCATAGAGCATGACGTACGGCTTGGGCAGGTTACGCAGGAAGGTCAGGACTTCGACGAGTCTGGCGCGGGCAACCCAAAGCACCGGCATGCCGGTGCGAGTGGATTGCGCAGTGAATGCTTCGGCGCCAAAACGGTTGTTCAGTTCGACGACCACATCCTGGTCGTCTGCCTTGTAAGGCGGGATGTACAGAGCGCTGCCTGTAGTCATGGTTATTTTTTCGCTTTCGGTCAACGTAAAGAATGAAGCCAGCTTCTCGTCTTTATTAAGGACAGATCTGGATCAGACTTCGTCAGGGCTGCGCAGGTTAGTGACTGCGATTCGCTGTTCGCGGCGCTGTTCCTTTTGCGATGGCATGTCGGCGCGATAAACGCCTTGATCACCAACGACCCAGGACAGTGGGCGACGCTCCTGGCCAATCGATTCCTGCAACAGCATCAAGCCTTGCAGAAATGCTTCTGGACGGGGCGGGCAGCCAGGCACGTAGACGTCAACCGGCAGGAACTTGTCCACCCCCTGAACCACGGAGTAGATGTCGTACATGCCACCGGAGTTGGCGCACGAGCCCATGGAGATAACCCACTTCGGCTCGAGCATTTGCTCGTAGAGACGCTGAATGATCGGCGCCATCTTGATGAAGCAGGTACCGGCGATAACCATGAAGTCGGCCTGACGCGGTGATGCCCGGATGACTTCGGCGCCGAAGCGCGCGATGTCGTGGGGCGCCGTGAAGGCAGTGGTCATTTCCACGTAGCAGCAGGACAGGCCGAAGTTGTACGGCCACAGGGAGTTTTTACGCCCCCAGTTGACCGCGCCGTTCAGCACGTCTTCCAGCTTGCCCATGAAGATGTTTTTGTGGACTTGATCTTCTAACGGATCGGAAACGGTTTCCCGTTCGCCAATCGGATATTGCTCGTTAGGAGCATCGGGGTCGATCCTGGTGAGATTGTATTGCATTGCCAAA
>NZ_JBIUXX010000175.1:0-1236 GCF_044744235.1 Pseudomonas sp. NPDC087346 | reverse complement strand
CTCCTTGTATGTTGCTCCCACACCAATCGAGTGAGTCTAAGCTCGCTGGTGCGGACATACGAAGATGTGTTTCTGGGGGAGACCGATCGCTCCTGAAGGCAGGACTTGCTCCTGACCTTGTCTGTAGAGAGGTCCCCCCGCCTCATTGCCCACCACGAAGAGTATCGAGAAGCCGACAAGTCGGACTTCGCATTACAAGGTTGCAGTGGCATGAAGTTCGAGGTCAGGGGAACCAGGAAGCATTTTTAACCCAGTTCACTCGGAGTTGAAAGCATGAGCATGCATGTTGGTTTGGATGTGGGATCTCGCACGACGGCCATGGGCTGGCGCAACGACGGTCGTTTTGCAGGTGCATGCAACATCGACCAAACGCCCGCCGGGCGCAAGGCAGCGGTCAACAAGTTGCTCCAGCTCAAGCCTTTATCCGTGGTCATGGAAGCCACCGGCATCTATTACCTGGATTTGGCCATGGAGCTCACTGCTGCCGGTTTGCCCGTTTCGGTTATCAACCCGAAGAGCTTTCATAACTTCGCCAAGCTGATGCTGAAAAACAGCAAAACCGATGCAATCGATGCTCAGTTACTAGCCGAATACGGTGAGCGCATGAGCCCAAGATTGTGGACGCCACCCACTGCCATACAGTTGGAGTTACGGGCTATCGGAAGGCATATCAATCGTTTGACGTGTCACCGCACCCGCGCCAAGAACGAGTTGCATGCGCTGAAGGCCACTCAAACAACGCTCACAATGTTGATTGAAGACGAAGAAGACGCGATCGCCGCGTTTGACAAACGAATTGAGCGTTTCAGGCTCGCAGGTCGGGCGCTGATCGACAACTGCCCGACACTAAGCGCTCAGTTCGGGCACATGATCGCCGCACCGGGCATGGGCGAAATTTCAGTATTTTCGGCACTGGCTGAATTGACGACCTTGCCTGTGACGCTTAAGTCCGCACAAGTCAGCCGACATGCGGGACTCGATGTTCGACTGACGCAATCAGGTACCAGCATCGATAAACCTGGGCGGATAAGTAAGGGCGGAAACGCCTACCTACGCTCAGCGATGTACATGCCTGCGCTGAGCGCCATACGTTGCGACAGTAACGTGAAGGCGTTTTACGAAGCGCTGATCGGGCGAGGAAAAAGAAAGATGCAGGCCATCGTTGCGGTCATGCGCAAATACCTGACCGGACTGTGGGCCTGCATGCAAGCGGGTGAAGATTTTGATACGGCCAAG
>NZ_JBIUXX010000174.1:0-1255 GCF_044744235.1 Pseudomonas sp. NPDC087346 | reverse complement strand
TGTAGTGGTCAACTAATTCCAGACACCTCGATAGGTGGTTCCGATACCATCGTCCGTTCGTAAACGGTCGGTGGCAGATATCCCAGTTTCGAGTGCAGCCGCTCGTTGTTGTAAAACCCAACGATGTATTCCGTGATGTCACGTATCGCTTCGGCGTGGTTGGCGTAATCGCGGCGCCATACCCGCTCCATTTTCAAGCTCAGGAAGAAGCGCTCCATCACTGAGTTATCCCAGCAGTTACCTTTACGGCTCATGCTTTGCTGCATGTCATTTCGCTCCAGCAACGCTCTGTAGTTCGCGCTGGCGTACTGGCTACCGCGATCCGAGTGGGCGATCAGACCCGGTGGCGGTTGACGCTGAGCAACTGCCAGCTGCATTGCACTACACACCAGCTCGGCGGGCATGTTCGGGGCCATGGACCAGCCCACGATCTTGCGTGAGAACAAGTCCAGTACCACGGCCAGGTACAGCCAGCCGCTGCGGGTCCGGATGTAGGTAATGTCTGCCACCCAGGCCTTGTTCACCGCTTCGGGTTCGAATTGGCGATTCAGCACATTTTCGGCAACCGGCAGGTCGTGCTTGCTATCGGTCGTGTGCACAAACTTACGCTTCCAGGCCGAACGCAGGCCGTTGGCGCGCATCAAGCGACGAATTTTATAAACGCCTATTTCCATGCCCTTGGCGCGCAACGCTTTACGCAACGGGCGACTGCCATAGCAGCCGCCACTCGCAGCAAACGACGCCTTGAGTTGCACGGTAACGGGACAAATCGATGCTGGCGCTTCAGCACGCTTGTTGGCCTCGTAGAAACCGGATCGGCTGATGCCCAGCAGCCGACAGACATACGCCACCGAATAAGCCTTCTGTTGCAGCTGCCGAACCAATCGATACGTTACTTCAGCTCGCGGGCAAAGAAGGCGGTGGCTTTTTTTAATACATCGTTATCCATCTTGAGCTGGCGGTTTTCCTGCTCCAGCTGCCGAATCCGCTGCTGCTCGGATGTGAGCGGTTTACCGATCCCGGCCTGTCCCAATTGCTCAGCCTCGTACTGTTGAACCCAGCGCCGGACGGCTGTCTCACCAATATTCAGATCGCCGCAGACCTGCGGAACGGTCAGCCCCTGGTCCTTGATCATCTTCACGACTTGCAGCTTGAAGCTGTCGTCGAATGTCCTGCGTTTGTTGGTCATGAAAAACTCCTCGATAGATGCATTTTCCACTTATCGAGGTGTCCGGGGAAATTAGACCACTACAAT
>NZ_JBIUXX010000173.1:0-1262 GCF_044744235.1 Pseudomonas sp. NPDC087346 | reverse complement strand
TGTTCCCAGAAGGCTTCATGAACGAAGTGCAGGTTGTCTGCACCGTCGTTTCCACCAGCAAGAAAACCGAACCCGACATCGCTGCGATGATCGGTACCTCGGCTGCCCTGGCGATCTCCGGCATTCCTTTCGATGGCCCGATCGGCTGCGCACGCGTTGCGTTCCACGAAAGCACCGGCTACCTGCTGAACCCGACTTACGAACAACAGAAAGCTTCGAGCCTGGACATGGTCGTTGCCGGTACGTCGGAAGCCGTGCTGATGGTTGAATCGGAAGCCAAAGAGCTGACCGAAGACCAGATGCTGGGCGCGGTACTGTTTGCTCACGACGAGTTCCAGGTTGTGATCAACGCCGTTAAAGAACTGGCTGCCGAAGCGGCCAAGCCAACCTGGACCTGGACTCCACAGCCAGAAGCCACCGCTCTGCTGGGCGCTATCCGTGCCGAGTTCGGCGACGCGATCTCCCAGGCTTACACCATCACCATCAAGGCCGACCGTTACGCTCGCCTGGGTGAGCTGAAAGACCAGGTTGTAGCCAAACTGTCCGGTGAAGAAGGCCAGCCTTCGTCCAGCGAAGTCAAAGCTGCTTTCGGCGAAATCGAATACCGCACCGTTCGCGAAAACATCGTAAACGGCAAGCCACGTATCGACGGCCGCGACACCAAGACCGTACGTCCGCTGAACATCGAAGTCGGTGTTCTGCCTAAGACCCACGGTTCGGCCCTGTTCACCCGTGGTGAAACCCAGGCTCTGGTTGTTGCAACACTGGGCACCGCCCGTGACGCACAACTGCTGGACACCCTGGAAGGCGAGAAAAAAGACCCGTTCATGCTGCACTACAACTTCCCTCCGTTCTCGGTAGGTGAGTGTGGTCGCATGGGTGGCGCTGGTCGTCGCGAAATCGGTCACGGCCGTCTGGCCCGTCGTTCGATTGCAGCCATGCTGCCTGCCGCCGACGTGTTCCCGTACACCATTCGTGTTGTGTCGGAAATCACTGAGTCCAATGGTTCGAGCTCCATGGCTTCGGTCTGCGGCGCTTCCCTGGCGCTGATGGACGCTGGTGTTCCGATGAAGGCACCGGTTGCCGGTATCGCCATGGGTCTGGTTAAAGAAGGCGAGAAGTTCGCCATCCTGACCGACATCCTGGGTGACGAAGACCACCTCGGCGACATGGACTTCAAAGTAGCGGGTACCGCCAAAGGTGTTACAGCGCTTCAGATGGAAATCAAGATCAAAGGCATCACCGAAGAAATCATGGAAATC
>NZ_JBIUXX010000172.1:0-1277 GCF_044744235.1 Pseudomonas sp. NPDC087346 | reverse complement strand
CTTGCCGCACCACCGATGTGGAACGTACGCATTGTCAGCTGGGTACCCGGCTCACCGATGGACTGAGCAGCGATAACGCCGACAGCTTCACCAATGTTCACCTGGTGACCACGAGCCAGATCGCGGCCGTAGCACTTGGCGCAGATGCCGTAGCGGGTTTCGCAGCTGATCGGCGAACGCACGATCACTTCGTCGATGCTGTTCAGCTC
Organism: Pseudomonas sp. NPDC087346; assembly: GCF_044744235.1. Lineage (NCBI taxonomy): Bacteria > Pseudomonadati > Pseudomonadota > Gammaproteobacteria > Pseudomonadales > Pseudomonadaceae > Pseudomonas > Pseudomonas sp. NPDC087346. The sequence goes on along the minus strand of NZ_JBIUXX010000172.1, from coordinate 1,068 downwards.
GATGAACTCGACCCACTTCTCGTCTACCAGAGTACCGGCAGGAACGATGATGTCTTCGGTACCCGGCTTGAACACGTCACGAGCGATAACACGACCCAATACGCGCTCACCCAACGGCTCTACAACGTCACCGCCTTCAATGTGCGGAGTCATCAGCAGACCGTGTTCGGTGCCGCAATCGATCTCGGTCACAACCAGATCCTGCGCCACGTCTACCAGACGACGAGTCAGGTAACCGGAGTTCGCAGTTTTCAACGCGGTATCCGCCAGACCTTTACGAGCACCGTGAGTCGAGATGAAGTACTGAAGTACGCTCAAACCTTCACGGAAGTTCGCAGTAATCGGCGTTTCAATGATGGAACCGTCCGGCTTGGCCATCAGACCACGCATACCGGCCAGCTGACGAATCTGTGCTGCGGAACCCCGCGCACCCGAGTCGGCCATCATGTACATCGAGTTGAACGATTCCTGGTCGACTTCGACGCCATGACGGTCGATGACTTTCTCTTTCGAGAGGTTGGCCATCATCGCCTTGGAAACTTCGTCGTTCGCCTTGGACCAAAGGTCGATCACCTTGTTGTACTTCTCGCCCTGGGTTACCAGGCCGGAGGCGTACTGACTTTCGATCTCTTTCACTTCATCAGTTGCAGCATTGATGATGCGGGCTTTTTCATCCGGGATAACGAAGTCGTTAACACCGATGGAAACGCCGGAAATGGTCGAATAGGCAAAACCGGTGTACATCAACTGGTCAGCGAAAATCACGGTCTCTTTCAGACCAACCACGCGGTAGCACTGGTTGATCAGCTTGGAGATCGCCTTTTTCTTCATCGGCAGGTTGACGACGTCGTACGACAGACCTTTTGGCACAACCTGGAACAGCAGCGCACGGCCGACAGTGGTGTCGACAATACGGGTACCGCTCACGCTGTTGCCGTCACGGTCGTTGACGGTTTCGTTGATACGAACCTTGACCTTGGCGTGCAGTGCGGCTTCGCCGGCACGGAACACACGGTCAACTTCCTGCAGATCCGCGAATACACGACCTTCGCCTTTGGCGTTGATCGC
>NZ_JBIUXX010000171.1:0-1306 GCF_044744235.1 Pseudomonas sp. NPDC087346 | reverse complement strand
AAAAACCGCCATCCCATTCAACCGGGACGGCGGTTTTTTGTTTCATCACAGTAACGTCAGGAATCGCGCCACAGATCCGGCGGGATCGGCAGATCATCCTTGAGCGGGTCCGGGCGCTTGCATTTGCCCGCGCGGAACTGGCGGATCTGCGCAAACAAAAAAGACCGTACCCGAAATGCGACCCCCTGTAGGAGCTGCCGCAGGCTGCATCTTTTGCTTGCGTTAATACCGGAGATTGATCGCACCCACACCCAACTTGTCAAATTCGACGCTCGCGCCCACTTCGATTTTTACTCGACCGGCGTCAGCAACTGGAACATTGAATTTGAATTCTTCAGCCGTCAGAAACTCCCCGGCGCTTGCGGCAAAAGAGAAACCTTGCCCTGCAGTATCTGCGACCGGAGTAATGGCGCCCTCACCGGTTTTTTTATCGTAGCGACTGAATGTACCTTTCATCGTATTTCTCCTTTGCGATCGCACGAAGTGCGCGGAATCACCACGTAATCAAACTGCAAAAAGAGGCCGGATACACCTGTCAGAGTTGACAGGTGAAGGCAGCTTTCAGACAAACGGAATCAGTCTGCTGTCAGAAGTCGCGCCACAGGTCCGGCGGGATAGGCAGATCGTCCTTGAGCGGGTCCGGGCTCTTGGCCTTGCCCGCGCGGAACTGGCGGATCTGCGCAAACAAAAAAAGATCGCACCTGAAATGCGATCCCCTGCAGGAGCTGCCGCAGGCTGCGATCTTTTGCTTGTAAACACCAGCGTTTAAATGACACGCCGAGATACTTAATCAGGCTACGCATGCTTGCGCCTTTGCCTACAGCTAAGCCAGAATCCGCCGGCTTGTGCGCCTTGAGGGCGGGTTCTATTGTGGGTCGGTCGCTGACGAATCAGCGATCGGGTTTAGCGACTCGAATCAACTTAAAGGTGCATCAGCGTTCCAGGCTTCGTTGCGGATCTGAATATCTGCAATTTCGCTATGGTGGCTGTATGCGGGAGACCTTCGCGGTCTACCGGGTACCTTTGACCGGTTCGCTAACCTGCGTACAGCCGCCACCCTTCCTGTTTAGCGACAGGATTTGGCGGCTTCACCTCAAAGGAGCTTTACCATGATCAAACCAACACCCAACCCACCCGAAACCGACCCCACCTCGCCCTACGAATCCATCGATTCAAAAAAACTCCACGAAGCCGCCGACCGCGCGCTCGATCACTACCTCTGCCCCGGCAGCACTCGGCCTCCACGCAAACCCAGCACGATGTACGCCGTCGTCCCGGACATGAAAAACGAAGAACTATTGGCCAA
>NZ_JBIUXX010000170.1:0-1307 GCF_044744235.1 Pseudomonas sp. NPDC087346 | reverse complement strand
AAGGAAATAATGTGCCGCATGAATAAGTACGCTCCGTCTTGCTCATCCACATATCGCGCATGGAGCCGTCTTTGATCTGCATCGGATAGACGTGCTCGCTGGTATCGACCGAAATATCGATCACCACCAGACGATCTTTCATGGCGAACGCCTCTTCCATCTTCGACTTCAAATCTTTCGAATCTGTGATGCGCATGCCGACGTGACCATAGGCTTCAGCCAGTTTGACGAAGTCAGGCAGCGATTCCATGTAGGAATGCGAGTGACGGCTACCGTAGCTCATGTCCTGCCACTGACGAACCATCCCCAGAACACCGTTGTTCAGGATGACGATTTTCACCGGCAGACCATATTGCAGGCAGGTCGACAGTTCCTGGATGTTCATCTGGATGCTGCCTTCGCCGGTGACGCAGGCAACGTCATCATCCGGGAAGCTCAACTTGATGCCCATGGCCGCCGGGAAACCGAAGCCCATGGTGCCCAGGCCACCGGAGTTGATCCAGCGGTTCGGCTTGTTGAACGTGTAGTACTGCGCAGCGAACATCTGGTGCTGACCCACGTCGGAGGTCACAAAGGCGTCGCCCTTGGTCACTTCGCACAGGGTTTCGATCACGGTCTGTGGCTTGATTACGCTGCCGTCGCCCTTGTCGTAAGGGAACAGGCCGCGCTCACCGCGCCATTCATCAACCTGCTTCCACCAACTGGCAACGGACTCCTTGTTCGGGGTCTCGCCGATTTCCTTAAGGATCGCGACCATTTCGGTCAGGACGCTTTCCACCGGACCAACGATAGGCACGTCGGCCTTGATGGTCTTGGAGATCGAAGCCGGGTCGATATCGATGTGAATGATCTTGGCGTTCGGGCAGAACTTCGCCGGGCCGTTGATCACGCGGTCATCGAAACGAGCGCCAACTGCCAGGATCACGTCGGCATGGTGCATCGCCAGGTTGGCGGTGTAGCTGCCGTGCATCCCGAGCATACCGATGAACTGACGGTCGGTGCCAGGGTAGCCACCCAGGCCCATCAAGGTGTTGGTTACTGGCAGGTTGAGCATTTTCGCCAGTTCGGTCAGCGGTTCGGAACCGTTGCCGAGAATCACGCCGCCGCCGGAGTACAACACAGGACGTTTGGCCGCCAGGAGCATTTCTGCTGCCTTGCGGATTTGCCCGGAGTGACCACGAACGGCCGGGCTGTATGAACGCAGCTTGGCTTTCTTCGGGAAGATGTATTCGAACTTCTCGGCCGGGTTGGTCATGTCTTTCGGGATATCGACCACGACCGGGCCCGGACGACCGGATTGCGCCAGG
>NZ_JBIUXX010000169.1:0-1313 GCF_044744235.1 Pseudomonas sp. NPDC087346 | reverse complement strand
CTCGCGAGGTTTGAAAAAAACCCCTCTCAAAGAGGGGTATTTTAGTAGCGACAAACCGCATGAAAAAACTATGTTTTCCCTTTGGGGGGAATAACCGAAGGCCCCTTCTTTATTCCAGCAGGCTGGACGCTTAAGCGTCCGGCGCTGCCTTGGCAGTCGGCTCACTGTTTTCGTAGATATACAGTGGCTTGGACTTACCTTCGATCACGCTTTCATCGATCACGACTTTGCTCACCTCGGACTGCGAGGGGATTTCATACATCGTGTCGAGCAGCACACCTTCGAGAATCGAGCGCAGGCCACGGGCACCGGTTTTACGTTCCAGGGCACGCTTGGCGACCGATTTCAGCGCATCTGTACGGAACTCCAGATCAACGCCTTCCATCTCGAACAGCTTGGCATACTGTTTGGTCAGAGCATTTTTCGGCTCGGTGAGGATCTGCATCAACGCAGCCTCGTCAAGCTCGTCCAGCGTCGCGAGGACCGGCAGACGACCGACGAATTCCGGGATCAGACCGAACTTGACCAGATCGTCAGGCTCGACTTCACGCAGGGACTCACCAACCTTCTTGCCTTCTTCCTTGCTGCGCACTTCTGCGTTGAAGCCGATGCCGCCTTTGGTGGAACGGTTTTGAATAACCTTTTCCAGACCAGAGAACGCACCACCGCAGATGAACAGGATGTTACGGGTGTCGACCTGCAGGAATTCCTGCTGCGGATGCTTGCGACCACCTTGTGGCGGAACGGAAGCGACCGTGCCTTCGATCAACTTGAGCAAGGCCTGCTGCACGCCTTCACCGGAAACGTCCCGGGTGATCGACGGGTTGTCGGACTTGCGCGAAATCTTGTCGATCTCATCGATGTAGACAATACCCATCTGGGCCTTCTCTACGTCGTAATCGCACTTCTGCAGCAGCTTCTGAATGATGTTCTCGACATCTTCACCTACGTAACCCGCCTCGGTGAGGGTGGTTGCGTCAGCGATGGTGAACGGAACGTTCAGCAAGCGGGCCAGTGTTTCTGCAAGCAGGGTTTTACCCGAGCCTGTCGGGCCGATCAGCAAGATGTTGCTCTTGCCGAGTTCGACGTCGTCATTCTTCTTGTCGCGCTGGTTCAGGCGCTTGTAGTGGTTGTATACCGCTACGGCCAGAACCTTTTTCGCACGCTCCTGACCAATTACATACTGGTCAAGGATGCCGCTGATTTCTTTAGGCGAAGGCAATTTATGCGCGCTGCTCTCGGCCTGTGCTTCCTGCACCTCATATAGTATTTTTTGTTTGATCTTGTTGTAGGTATAGTGTGTTTTTTTTTGT
>NZ_JBIUXX010000168.1:0-1421 GCF_044744235.1 Pseudomonas sp. NPDC087346 | reverse complement strand
GGGTTCGATTCCCTCCTGACCTGCCAGATTCACGAGGTGTGTCTGGCTTTCTTTTCACAGGATCTTCATAGATGACTCCTAAAGCTGAAGCTCAAGGCTCTCGCTTCGATCTGCTCAAGTGGCTTGTAGTAGTCGCCTTGGTGGTTGTTGGCGTTGTTGGCAATCAGTATTATTCTGCTTCGCCGATCCTGTACCGTGTACTAGCTTTGCTGGTCATCGCTGCTGTAGCTGCCTTTGTAGGCCTGCAGACTGCGAAGGGCAAGTCTTTCTTTGTACTGGTTAAGGAAGCTCGCACCGAGATCCGTAAAGTCGTGTGGCCAACTCGCCAAGAAACCACGCAGACCACATTGATTGTTGTGGCTGTTGTTCTGGTTATGGCGTTGCTGTTGTGGGGGCTTGATTCCCTGCTCGGTTGGCTTGTTTCCTTGATTGTTGGCTAAGGGTGTCCCGTGGCTAAGCGTTGGTACGTTGTTCATGCTTACTCGGGTTACGAGAAGCATGTTATGCGCTCGCTGGTCGAGCGTGTGAAGCTGGCTGGCATGGAAGATGGCTTCGGCGAAATTCTGGTTCCCACTGAAGAAGTGGTTGAAATGCGTAATGGCCAGAAACGCAAAAGTGAACGTAAATTCTTCCCAGGTTACGTGCTGGTTCAGATGGATATGAATGAGGGTACTTGGCACTTGGTCAAGGATACTCCTCGAGTGATGGGTTTCATTGGCGGTACTGCCGATAAGCCTGCACCAATTACGGATAAAGAGGCAGAAGCAATTCTGCGTCGCGTTGCTGATGGTAGCGATAAGCCGAAGCCGAAGACGTTGTTCGAGCCAGGTGAGACGGTACGTGTCAATGACGGTCCATTCGCCGATTTCAACGGCGTTGTTGAAGAAGTTAACTACGAAAAGAGCCGGATCCAGGTCGCGGTGCTCATTTTCGGACGCTCTACCCCGGTAGAGTTGGAGTTCAGTCAGGTCGAAAAGGTCTAACTGAAAAGCATCCCAACCCCGCAGCCTTAGGCTGTGGGGTTTTGTCGTCACTGGGATAAACGCGCAAGTAACCGGGGAGCCTTTCGAGGCGTTCGAACCCGTAATTGGAGTGCCTCATGGCCAAGAAGATTACCGCTTACATCAAGCTGCAAGGGAAGGCCGCTCAGGCTAACCCAAGTCCTGCTGGTGGTCCTGCTCTGGTTCAGCACGGCGTGAACATCATGGAATTCTGCAAGGCTTTCAACGCCCGTACTCAGGGTCTTGAGCCAGGTCTGCCGACTCCAGTGATCATCACTGTCTACAGCGACCGTAGCTTCACTTTCGAAACCAAATCCACGCCTGCTTCGGTTCTGCTGAAGAAAGCGGCCGGTCTGACCAGCGGTTCCGCTCGTCCGAACACCGTTAAGGTTGGCACCGTTACCCGTGCTCAGCTGGAAC
>NZ_JBIUXX010000167.1:0-1481 GCF_044744235.1 Pseudomonas sp. NPDC087346 | reverse complement strand
TACCGCCACCGTGACCTCGAATGCCACGAACCTCATCAGTAACGGTAGCTTTACTGGTGGAGCGACGGGATGGAACACCAGTGGTACGGTCTATCTCCACGGCAATGGCCACATGACCTTCGAGGGAGGGCCTAAACCGGATGGTTTGGGTGGTGTCATTCAGCAAAACGTGACCACGGTTGTGGGGGAGACCTATGTCGTGCAGTTTTGGGTGGGCGGTCATAACAATAGGTACCAGGCCTGTCGGGCCACAGCCCAGGCCTTGAATGGTGCGACGGTACTTGGTTCTTTGGCAACCACCGCCACCTGGGAGGGCGCCACAGTCAAGTTCACCTTTGTCGCCGCGTCGACGACGACGACCGTCAAGCTGACTGAAACCTATGACGATTGGAGTAATGAATACTATTTCGATGACTTTGTCGTGGCTCGCGCGCCTAAAATGACTCTTTTGTATAAGGATATGACGTCTGTTTTCTGGCGCTACGGTTCCAACGTGACTGCTCAAGTTGTTACCTATGGTCAGACGTATCTCTCCAATGATCCCACGACCCCCAACGCTTTACTGGTCTATACGTCGGATAACCAGACGCTGCAACTCAACCTCTCCAGCCTTAACGAGGTCCGTTTATGTGACCGGGCCCAGCGGTTTATCCGCCTTCGGCAGCAGGTCGATCTGGAGTTTCATGAACTTGATTGGTTGGTGTTGAATGCGAACCGGGCCATTCATGCCACTCGACCGTTATACCTGGACACTCCCGTGCTGGGGGCCATTGCTGAATTCACACGTCTGTCGGCCACGTACGGAATCTCTTTCGACGAGTTCGGCTGTTTCATTGGCGACATGAATACCTATGCGCGTAAATCCGAGCAGAGCCTGTATCAGCGGTTATTCACCTCCGCGATTGATGGCATTACCCTTGCGCTGGACGCGACACTCAACTTTACGGCTTCAGCAGGCAGCAAGGAGGCGGCCATCATTTGCAGCGCCCTGCAGGTGACGGCGGATGAACTGCAGCAAATGGCTCAATTGGCATTCGGTGCCGACAAGATGAGTGCCGTCACCATGAGTTCGGCACGTTATGCGCAGCTGTATCGATTGGCCATGATCCCGCGCATGCTGGGTCTGAGTTTTACCGCAGCCAATCAGCTCTGGGAGTTACTCAACCCGGGCAAAAATACGGCCCTGCGGGTAGCGGGTGGACCGACGCTGGAAACCCTTGCCATCATTCGTCAAACCGAGGTGGTGCTGACCTGGATGGTCGACAATCAGTTGGACATTTCCACCGTCGTGAGTATGACCAGTAACGTTTACAGCAGCGCCTTCACCCCAGAAATTCAAAACTTCACCTACAACCTCTACACCGCCCTCATCACCGACACTGCCGCCACTGCCGCCACTGGCAAACAGGGCAGCAACGCACTTGACCCAGCGTTTAAGCAAAAGCTGTGTCAAGCCATCTCGCCCATGTTCAAAAGCACGC
>NZ_JBIUXX010000166.1:0-1544 GCF_044744235.1 Pseudomonas sp. NPDC087346 | reverse complement strand
TAGGTCGTCCGTTCTTTCTTCTTCCATACTGATAGCGCTGGAATTGGTCAGCAAGATAGGAAGGAACATGCACCTGTGGGCTACGAATATGCCTGCCAAGCACTCGATGATTACCCCTTCACCTTCGAGCCCACAGGTGCGCTTGCGCCCTTTGACGAATCCTCAGGGAAAGCCCGACACGGCTCTCTATATCGACTTCGCTGGACGCAAGCATGCATGTCCCTGCATGTACTTTAGCGTCTGTGGAGGTGTTGGATGCAAACGCTCCTGTCTCAGAAGTTCACCGCTTATATTGGAATAGATTGGGCCGATGCCAAGCACGACGTGTGTTTGCAGGTCGCCGGTGAAACCCAGCGGCACTTCTCTGTCATCGATCACACGCCTCAATCGATTGATCGTTGGGCGAAATCGTTGTTTGAGCGCTACGGGGCTCCAATAGCAATTGCTCTGGAACTCAGCAAGGGTCCGTTGGTTTCGGCCCTGCAAAAATACGAGTTCTTTTGCCTGTTTCCGATTAATCCGAGCACCTTGGCCAGACACCGTAAAACCTTTGTCTGCAGCGGTGCCAAGGACGATCCGACTGATGCTCAATGGGCACTTGAGTTGCTGCTCACCCATCCGCAACGGTTTCCGCAGTTGATGCCGCAAAGCCCTGCCATGCGTATTTTGGCAAGTCTGTCAGAGCATCGGCGCGGGATGGTCGATGAGCGAGTCAAGATCAGCAACCGCTTGGTCTGTACGCTCAAGCAGTACTATCCATTGGCTCTGGAACTTTTTAGTAATCACGACACCGTGGTGTTCTGTGACTTTCTGATGCGCTGGCCCACGCTTGAACACATCAAGCGCTCTCGCCAAAGTGCTTTTCTAAAGTTCTCTAACGATCACAACATGCGTCGTCCTCAGCTCAATCAGACTCGCTGGGAATTGATCATCAATGCGATGCCTTTGACACAGGACCCTGGTGTGATACGCCCTTCGCAGCTATACGCAACAGCCCTGGCTTCGCAGCTCAAAGGGCTTATTGCAACCATCAAGGATTTTGACCGCGAGATCGACGAAACGGCCAACGCCTTGGCCGATTACCCGATTTTCAAGGCATTGCCTGGCGCGGGGAAACATCTTGCACCTCGTCTGCTGGTTGCTTTTGGCGAGCAGCGTGATCGATTTAGCGACGCCAGTTCGATGCAGCGATATGCCGGAATCGCACCGGTAACCCAGCGAAGCGGAAAGAAGAAAGTGGTGTATTGGCGCTACCAATGTTCAACGTTCTTACGTCAGACCTTTGTCGAATGGGCCGCTCATAGCATCACCGAATCAACATGGGCCGAAGCTTATTATCGGCAACAACGGGCTAAAGGCTGTTCATACCAAGCGGCCTTGAGAGCACTCGCGTTTAAGTGGATCAGAATCGTCTATCGGTGCTGGAAAACCAGCACCGTGTATGACGAAAAAGTTTACTTGCAGTCCTTATTGCAACGCGGATCAACATTGACAGAAGCACCAGTGGCGGTAGCCACGAGTTGACTGAGAGGCTCAGGGCGTGA
>NZ_JBIUXX010000165.1:0-1777 GCF_044744235.1 Pseudomonas sp. NPDC087346 | reverse complement strand
AATAAAAATCCATAAGATATCTAAACCAATGAAACAACTTCAGACGACTCTAATTCAGAACTAACTGACCGTGTAGGTATGGACGATCTGGCTGCTGAAATGAAAGGCGGCGACCTGAACTATGACGTAGTTATCGCATCCCCGGATGCCATGCGCGTTGTTGGTCAGTTGGGTCAGATCCTCGGCCCTCGCGGCCTGATGCCTAACCCGAAAGTCGGCACCGTAACTCCAGACGTAGCTACCGCGGTTAAAAACGCCAAGGCTGGTCAGGTTCGTTATCGCACCGACAAAAACGGCATCATCCACACCTCCGTTGGCAAGATGGGCTTCGATGCCGTCAAGCTGAAGGAAAACGTTGAAGCCCTGATCGCTGATCTGAAACGTATCAAGCCTGCTTCCTCGAAAGGTATCTACGTCAAGCGCGTGACCCTGAGCACCACTATGGGCCCAGGTCTGATTATTGATCAGAGCTCGCTGGACGCGTAAGACAAAGACTGGCGCGAGAGATCGCGTCATTCGAAAATTTGGGGTCCCTGCCTGGCGGGGGCTATCCAAGACCGTAGGCGACGCAAGTCTTAAACCAAAAGCCTACGCAGATGGTGCTCCCGGTTCCTTACCGAATCAGACACCAAAACGACATCCGGCTTCGGCCAGATGAAACGGTAACAAGCAGGAGTAAACCCGTGGCAATTTATCTCGAAGACAAGAAGGCCATCGTCGCTGAAGTCAACGAGGCTGCCAAAGTCGCTCTGTCCGCTGTCGTGGTTGATGCACGTGGCGTAACAGTAGGCGCAATGACCGGACTCCGTAAAGAGGCTCGTGAAGCTGGCGTTTACGTACGTGTTGTACGTAACACCCTGCTCAAGCGCGCTGTTGCTGACACTGAATACAGTGTTCTCAACGACGTGTTCACCGGCCCGACCCTGATCGCATTTTCGAACGAACATCCGGGCGCTGCTGCTCGTATTTTCAAAGAATTTGCCAAGGGTCAGGACAAGTTCGAGATCAAGGCAGCTGCGTTCGAGGGCAAGTTCCTCGCAGCTAATCAGATCGACGTACTGGCAACCTTGCCGACCCGTGACGAAGCAATTTCTCAGCTGATGAGCGTGATTCAAGGCGCTACCAGCAAATTGGCTCGTACTCTGGCGGCAATTCGCGACCAGAAAGAAGCAGTCGCAGCCTAAGGCTCGTCGTCTTCTCGCGTTTTTTGTTTATTTCGATGGTCGCGTAGGCCGTCCCCAAATCAGGAATTAGATTCATGTCTATCTCTCAAAACGACATCCTTGAAGCAGTTGGCAACATGTCCGTAATGGAAGTTGTTGAGCTGATCAAAGCTTTCGAAGAAAAATTCGGTGTTACCGCTGCTGCTGCATCGGCTGGTCCAGCTGCTGCTGCCGCTGTTGTTGAAGAGCAAACCGAATTCAACGTCATGCTGCTGGAAGCTGGCGAGAAGAAAGTTAACGTGATCAAGGCAGTACGTGAACTGACCGGTCTGGGCCTGAAAGAAGCCAAGGCTGTAGTTGACGGCGCTCCTGCCATGGTTCTGGAAGCTGTTTCGAAAGACGCAGGCGACAAAGCCAAAGCAACTCTGGAAGAAGCAGGCGCTAAAGTCGAGCTGAAATAAGCATCGACTTTGCTCCTCCAGCCCGAGCGTCAAGCGACAGGCTGATGGCTGGTGGCTCTTGCCACCGGCCTTTTTCCGTTATTGGCAGCCGACTGGGTCGGTGCTGATAACGAGCGGTAACCACCCGATGCGGTGGAGCAAACCATGGGGTTT
>NZ_JBIUXX010000164.1:667-1919 GCF_044744235.1 Pseudomonas sp. NPDC087346 | reverse complement strand
GCCTGGAAGAGATTGCCTACGTACCGTTGGAAGAAATGCTCAACAACGACGGCTTTGACGGTATCGTCGTCAAAGCCGTCGATGTTGAGCATTTCTTCCAACGGTACGTAGGCAATCTCTTCCAGGCTGGTGAAGCCTTCATCTACCAGCACCTGTGCCAGATCTTCGTCGACTTCCAGCTCGTCGATGAAGTTGCGCAGGATGTCGCCGGTTTCTGCTTGCTGCTTAGCCTGGATGTCCGATTCGGTCATCACGTTCAGGGTCCAGCCAGTCAACTGGCTAGCCAGACGCACGTTCTGACCACCGCGACCGATGGCCTGAGCCAGATTGTCTGCGCCAACGGCGATGTCCATTGCATGGGCATCTTCGTCAACGATAATGGCCGCCACTTCTGCCGGCGACATGGCATTGATCACGAACTGCGCCGGGTTATCGTCCCAAAGAACGATATCGACACGCTCGCCACCCAACTCACCCGACACGGCCTGGACGCGCGAACCGCGCATACCGATGCACGCGCCCTGCGGGTCGATGCGTTTGTCCTTGGAGCGAACCGCGATCTTGGCGCGCGAACCCGGATCACGGGACGCTGCCATTACTTCGATCAGGCCTTCAGCAATTTCCGGCACTTCGATGCGGAACAACTCGATCAACATTTCCGGCGCAGTACGCGACAGGATCAGCTGCGGGCCGCGGTTCTCGGTGCGGATTTCCTTGAGCAACGCACGCAGACGCACGCCGACACGGAAGGTTTCGCGAGAAATGATGTCTTCACGGGCCAGCAACGCTTCAGCGTTGTTGCCCAGATCGACGATCACGTTGTCGCGGGTAACTTTTTTCACGGTGCCAGAGATGATTTCTCCCAGACGCTCGCGATAGGCATCGACGACCTGAGCACGCTCGGCCTCGCGCACTTTCTGCACGATGACCTGTTTGGCGGTCTGCGCAGCAATGCGGCCGAATTCGATGGACTCGATCTTTTCTTCGACGACATCACCAACGTTGGCGCCAGGATGCGTTTCGGCAACCTTGCTCGGCCAGGTTTCGATGGCCGGATCATCAAGATCGTCTTCTTCGACAACCGTCCAGCGACGGAAAGTCTCGTAAGAACCGGTGTGGCGATTGATTTCCACACGCAGGTCAACTTCGTCTTCAAAACGCTTTTTGGTAGCAGTGGCCAGAGCCAGCTCCAGCGCTTCAAAAATTACGCTTGCCGGTACACCCTTTTCATTGGATACCGACTCTACAACCA
>NZ_JBIUXX010000164.1:0-657 GCF_044744235.1 Pseudomonas sp. NPDC087346 | reverse complement strand
GATCGGCAACAGGAACTCATGGTCTTCTACCTGCACCACGACATCCTGTTCTTCTACGCCGCGCAGAAGGCCCTGAAAGTTGCGTCGACCTTCGAAAGGCGAGCGCAGCTTGATCTTCACTTGTTCACCGGCAAATTTGGCAAACTGTTCAATAGTGAACAGCGGGCGTTCCATGCCAGGCGAGGAAACTTCAAGGGTGTATTCAACGGTGATCGGATCTTCAACATCCAGGACACCGCTGATCTGACGGCTGACAATGGCGCAATCGTCCACCAGCACACCGCCCTCTTTATCAATATAAACGCGCAACATTGAGTGGCGACCTTGAGCCGAAAACTCAATACCCCAGCATTCATAGCCTAGGGCCACGACCACCGGGGCCAGCAAGGCCTGCAACTCTTCTAGCTTGCTCGACACTGAACCCCCTCGTGCATGTAGATGCATGCGTGCAAAATAAAAAAATGGGCGAAACGCCCATCCTTGAAACGCCGTCGAACAGCGGCGTAGAAAGTGTCCAGCTAACAAAAAGCCCCTTAAAAGGGGCTCCTTAAACTGGTTGCGGGGGCCGGATTTGAACCGAATACATTAGTTTTTTTTTGCGTAGTTTATTGAATTATTGTAGATTCAGCGTTATAGCTGGGTGGTATGTTTATGATT
>NZ_JBIUXX010000163.1:0-2052 GCF_044744235.1 Pseudomonas sp. NPDC087346 | reverse complement strand
ATTGGGCAGCAAGGCTATCAGGCCTCCGCAAAGTCCCGAGTATCCGGCTACGACTCCGTGCCATTGCCAAAGCGCCAAAGCAGCAATGAGCAAAACGACAAACTGAGCCATCAACACCGGAAAAACTGCCATGCGATGGAACGGCAGGCGGTTTGGCTTGCGGGTTTCCATCACTATTGCTCTCCAATGGTCGGCTGCCAGAATTCAATAACTTGGCATAATTTGTGCCGACAAAATGCGCGCAGAGTATAGGGGCGGATCTGCCCCTATTCAACTGTCAGGTAGTGATTTCCGACTGCGCGCTACATGAGGAAATGTTTCAGCGGATGTGCGCGAGCACACCCTGAAGCTCATCGAGGGAGTTGTAACCGATCACCAACTGACCTTTTCCCTTCTTGCCGTGGCGAATCTGCACCGCAGAGCCTAGGCGCTCGGCCAGGCGCTGTTCGAGGCGGGCGATATCCGGGTCTGGTTTTGCTGCTTCCACAGGCTCCGGTTTACCACTCAACCACTGGCGAACCAGTGCCTCGGTTTGGCGCACAGTCAGGCCGCGTGCGACAACATGTCGCGCCCCTTCCACCTGCTGATTCTCCGGCAGACCGAGCAATGCACGGGCATGACCCATTTCCAGATCACCGTGGGACAGCATGGTCTTGATCACTTCAGGCAATGCAATCAAGCGCAACAGGTTGGCGACGGTGACGCGGGACTTGCCCACAGCCTCGGCGACCTGTTGCTGGGTCAGCTGGAATTCCTGCTGCAAGCGTTGCAGGGCAATCGCTTCTTCGATCGGGTTCAGGTCTTCGCGCTGGATGTTCTCGATCAGCGCCATGGCGATGGCGGTTTCATCCGGCACATCGCGAACCATCGCCGGGATAGTTTCCTGGCCAGCCTGCTGGCTCGCACGCCAGCGGCGTTCACCAGCGATGATTTCAAAACGACCAGCGCCGATTGGGCGGACCACAATCGGCTGCATGACGCCTTGCGCCTTGATCGAATTCGCCAGTTCTTCCAGCGCCTGCGGGTCCATGTCCCGGCGCGGCTGATATTTGCCGCGCTGGATCAGGTCCAGCGGCAGGTGCTGCAACTCGCGCTGATCGGCCTGCACTGCCTGCTCTTCCAGAGAGCTGACAGTCGGACCGCTCAGCAGTGCATCCAGTCCACGTCCGAGACCTCGTTTCTTGACGGCCATGGGGATTCCTTAAGTTGCCTGAGCGGCGGCGATGCGTGAATTTTTACGCTGACGGCGAACCATCTCGCCCGCCAGGGCCAGGTAGGCCAGCGCGCCGCGTGATTGCTTGTCGTAGGCCAGAGCCGGCATGCCGTAACTCGGGGCTTCGGCCAGGCGGATGTTGCGCGGGATCACCGTGTCGTACAGCTGCTCGCCGAAGTGTTCCTTGAGCTGCGCCGAAACGTCGTTCATCAGGCTCAGGCGCGGGTCGTACATCGTCCGCAGCAGGCCTTCGACCTTGAGGTTCGGGTTCAGCAGTTCAGCGATGCGCTTGATGTTATCCACAAGGTCGCTCAAACCTTCGAGCGCAAAGTATTCGCACTGCATGGGGATAATTACCCCGTCGGCGGCAACCAGTGCGTTCAGCGTGAGCATCGACAGCGACGGCGGGCAGTCGATCAGAATGTAATCGTAGTTTTCACGGATCGGCGCCAGCGCGCTGCGCAGACGGCTTTCCTTCATCTGCATTTCCAGCAGAACCACTTCGGCGGCAGTCAGGTCGCGGTTGGCCGGCAGCAGTTGATAACCACCGTGTTCGGAGTAGTGCATGGCCTGAGCCAGATCGCATTCACCGATCAGCAAATCGTAGACCGAGTTTTCCAGGCCGTGTTTATCCACACCGCTACCCATGGTGGCGTTGCCCTGTGGATCGAGATCGATCAACAGCACCCGGCGCTTGGTCGCGACCAGGGATGCTGCGAGGTTGATGCAGGTGGTGGTCTTGCCCACACCACCCTTTTGGGGGGGGGGGGGGGGGGGGGGTGGGGGGGGGGGGGTGGGTCGGAAAAAAGACGAGGGGGTGTGGGTAGTGGGGTGGGGAG
>NZ_JBIUXX010000162.1:0-2150 GCF_044744235.1 Pseudomonas sp. NPDC087346 | reverse complement strand
TCGGCAGTGGGGCTATGCCGATACGCATTATTACGACCCGGTGGGCCGTGAGTATCAGGTCATGACGGCGCTCGGCTACTGGCGACGTACGCGCTTTTACCCCTGGTTCACCGTCGCTGAAGATGAAAACGACACGCTGCAAGACGTCATGAATAGCACTCAGCCCGCACAGGGGAACCGATAATGAGCACAGCGTCTAACCTGACCACGGCACAACTGTGCCGGGGTACCCCCACCGTGTCGGTCATCGACAACCGGGGTTTGTCCGTCCGCACATTGCAGTACAACCGTAACGCCGTCGATGAGGCGGCCAATGAGCTGGTGACCCGGCAACAGTACAACGCCCTCGGCCAGTTGCTGAGTAGTCTGGACCCTCGGTTGTACAGCGCACAGCAGAGCAATCCTACGGTCCTGCCGAACTTTCGCTACCAAAACTCGTTGTCCGGCAAGGTCTTGCAAAGCCAGAGTCAGGATGCCGGCCGTCACGTCACGCTGCATGACGTGGAGGGTGCGCCGGTCTGGCAGGAAAACAACCGGGGTTTCCTGAAGCGCTTCACCTACGATGCGCTGCACCGGGTGAATGGGGTGTTTGAACGCGACGGCGCCGCGGCCAGTGAACGGGTCAGCGAGCGTTATGTCTATGGCGAGCCCCAGGCCAACGCCGTACAGGCCAACAGCCGCGGGCAACTGGTTCGCCACTATGACACCGCCGGACTCAACGAGGTGATTCGATACAGCGTCACCGGCCCGCCCCTGCAGACGATTCGCCAGTTGCTGCAAGATGACGCCGCCTTCAGCGATTGGTCAGCCAGCGAGACCCAGTGGCCAGCGCTGCTGGGGCCTGAGCGGTATGCCACTGGCATGGGCTACAACGCCCTGGGCGAGGTGCTGAACAGTGTCGATGCCAAGGGCAATCAGCAGCGTCAGTACCTCGACGTGGCCGGCCAATTGGCCCGCAGTGGATTGACGCTCGCGGGGCAGGTCACCGAGCGGCCCATCCTGACGTCGATCACTTACAGTGCCGGTGGCCAGGTGCTGCGTGAAGAAGCCAGCAATGGCGTGGTCAGCGCCTACACCTATGAACCGCAGACCTTGCGCCTGAACCGGCTGCTCACCACGCGCCCGGCACAGGGCGGGCGCAGCACGCTGTTGCAGGACTTGAATTACACCTACGATCCGGTCGGCAACATCCTGGCGATCCGGGATGCCGCGATCGACACCCGTTACGCCAGCAATCAGCAGATCGAACCGAGCAACAGCTACCAGTACGATGCGCTGTACCAACTGCGCTCGGCCAGCGGCCGGGAGAATGTCGGGGCAAGCCAGCAAGGCCCGGACTTGCCGGTCGCAAGCACGACCGACCCGAACCAGTACAGCAACTACACCCGCCAGTACCAGTATGACCGCGGCGCTAACCTGACTCAGATACGGCATGTCGGTAGCCGCACTTACACCCTGGACATGCAGGTGTCCAGCACCTCCAACCGAGCGGTGCAACAGACCCAGTTCCTGACGTCCGCCGATGTCGAGGGGCAGTTCGATACCGCCGGCAATCTCAAGCAGCTGGTGGCAGGCCAACCACTGCTCTGGGATGGGCGCAACCAATTGCAGCGGGTCACCCAGGTCAAACGCAACGGGCCCGATGATGACGAAGAGCATTACCAATACGATGGCAGCGGCGCCCGGGTGCGCAAGACCACAGTGAGCCAGACCAGTGGCACGACCCGTCGTGCGCAAGTGATCTATTTACCCGGTTTGGAGGTGCGTCGAACCCAGAGCAAGCAAGGCACCAGCACCTCCACCGAGGAGGAGGTGCACGTGCTGAGCCTGGGCGGCGCCGGCCGCCAGCAGATGCGTCTGTTGCACTGGGTTACGGGCAAACCCGCTGACATCCCCAATGATCAACTGCGCGGTAGCCTGGACAACCAGATCGGCTCGAGTGTGCTCGAACTGGATCAAAACGCGGATGTGCTGACCCGGGAGGAGTATTACCCGTTTGGCGGGACGGCGGTGTGGTCGGGCAAGAACGCCAGCGAGACGAAGTACAAGTTTGTGCGTTATTCGGGCAAGGAGCGCGATGCGACCGGGTTGTATTACTACGGTTTTCGCTATTACGCACCGTGGCTGGGGCGCTGGATCAATCCGGATCC
>NZ_JBIUXX010000161.1:0-2292 GCF_044744235.1 Pseudomonas sp. NPDC087346 | reverse complement strand
GGTTCTTGTAGTCCTCGCGGATGTCCGCGTCGGATTCCTTAAGTTCGTTGATCTTGCGGCAGGCGTGCAAAACAGTCGTGTGGTCGCGGCCGCCAAACACATCGCCGATTTCCGGCAGGCTGTGGTTGGTCAATTCTTTCGACAACGCCATGGCGACCTGACGCGGACGAGCCACCGAGCGCGAACGGCGCTTGGACAGCAGGTCGGAGATCTTGATCTTGTAATACTCGGCGACAGTGCGCTGAATGTTATCCACAGAGACCAGTTTGTCCTGCAACGCCAACAAGTCTTTCAAGGATTCACGAATCAACTCGATGGTGATATCGCGGCCCATGAAGTGCGAGTGGGCGATCACGCGTTTCAGCGCGCCTTCCAGCTCACGGACGTTGGAGCGGATTCGCTGGGCAATGAAGAACGCAGCGTCGTGCGGCAACTCGACTTTGGCCTGGTCGGCCTTCTTCATCAAGATCGCGACACGGGTTTCCAGTTCCGGCGGCTCGACGGCAACCGTCAGGCCCCAGCCGAAGCGGGATTTGAGGCGTTCTTCAAGGCCTTCGATTTCTTTCGGATAGCGGTCACTGGTGAGAATGACCTGCTGGCCACCTTCAAGCAGGGCGTTGAAGGTGTGGAAAAACTCTTCCTGGGATCGCTCTTTGCGGGCGAAGAACTGAATGTCATCGATGAGCAAGGCGTCGACCGAACGGTAGAAGCGCTTGAACTCGTTGATCGCGTTCAATTGCAGGGCCTTGACCATGTCGGCCACGAAGCGCTCGGAATGCAGGTACACGACCTTGGCATTCGGGTTCTTCTTTAATAGATGGTTACCCACAGCGTGCATCAAGTGGGTCTTACCCAAACCAACGCCGCCATAAAGGAACAGCGGGTTGTAACCATGCTTCGGGTTATCCGCCACTTGCCAGGCCGCCGCACGGGCGAGCTGGTTGGATTTACCTTCGACGAAATTCTCGAACGTAAACGTGCGGTTGAGGTAGCTGGTGTGCTTGAGCGCGCCTTCGACCTGCACGGTGCGCTGCTCAGCGCGAACCGGGGCCTGTTGCGAACTGGCACCGGCCATCGGATCGAAGCTGTCGCGGGACGGCTCTTCACTGATTTCGGCGGATTTCTGCGTGGCTCGTTTCGCCGGGGCTGCCGTCGGGGCAGGCGCTGGCGAGCTGACCGGCACGGCATTGGCCTGTACCTGGGAAGCTTGCGCGGCGGCCAACGGTGCATTCGGAGCGGCACGCGGTGCCGAGCTGCGCTTGCTGCCTATTAATAAGGAAAGCGCAGGCGCCATGCCATTGCCATGCTCATCCAGCAGTTCAAGGACACGCCCCAGGTACTTTTCGTTGACCCAGTCCAGCACAAAACGGTTCGGTGCATACACGCGCAACTCGTCGCCTTCGGCTTCGACCTGTAGTGGACGGATCCAGGTGTTGAATTGTTGGGCAGGCAGCTCTTCGCGCAAAAGCTCCACGCACTGCTGCCAAAGTTCCACTGACACGGATATCCCCTAAGTTGAAAGCCGGTGAGGCAAAAACAAGCGGCCATTGTAGCGGCGAGCCGCCCACTTATCCACATGCAGGTTGCTCGTCGACCATGATTTATCAATGCGTTGAACCAGAAAAAGGCGACCAACGGTGTGTGCATAAGCTCTGTGGATAACCGCCTCTAAGGGCACTGGACAACTGGGGGTTGAACTCGGTGGATAACCAGCCTGTGGATAACAGGCCATTCCACACACAGGTTATCCGATAGCGCAGCACAGGCTGACCACGGTTTTCCACTGTAGTTGTCATTCTCTGTACATCAGGTAAAACAAAGGCTGAAGGTAGTTATCCACAGACGATGGCGTCCCTAGTTTTTATAAGCTTTACAGAAAAGCTTTAAATAATTCCCTTCTTTATTTCTATATCTAGTGATCAGGGTTTCGAACCGAATAGCCGTGCAGATCTATTTATAAGGAAACGCTGGTTGGAAATTGACCTGAAGGCTTGCTTTCTCTAGAATCCCCGGTCTCTTAAAACGGGGGCCATTCCGGCCCGTTGTGGACGAATCAGGTAACACGACAATGAAACGTACTTTCCAACCAAGCACTATCAAACGCGCTCGTACCCACGGTTTCCGTGCTCGCATGGCTACCAAGAACGGCCGCGCAGTCCTGTCGCGTCGTCGCGCCAAAGGTCGTGCGCGTCTGGCAGTTTGATAATCCGGTACTGGAGGTGAGTCAGGACTTCAGTCGGGAAAAGCGTTTGCTTACCCCCCGGCATTTCAAGGCAGTCTTTGACTCCCCTA
>NZ_JBIUXX010000160.1:0-2309 GCF_044744235.1 Pseudomonas sp. NPDC087346 | reverse complement strand
CCCCCCCCCCCCCCCCCCCCCCCCCCCCCCCCCCCCCCCCCCCCCCCCCCCCCGGGTGGTGGGCTGGGCGTTGTCGGAAAAGCCGGACGCCGATCTGGTTATCAAGGCGCTGGATATGGCTTACGAGCAGCGCGGAAGACCTCAGGGCCTGCTGTTTCACTCGGATCAAGGGTCGCAGTATGCGAGTCGTTTATTTAGCCAGCGGCTGTGGCGTTATCGCATGCGCCAGAGCATGAGTCGCCGGGGGAATTGCTGGGACAACGCGCCAATGGAGCGCGTGTTCCGCAGCTTGAAAACGGAATGGATACCGACCACGGGTTACCGAACGGCTCAAGAAGCCCAGCGCGATATCAGCCATTTCTTGATGCATCGGTACAACTGGGTTCGACCCCATCAATTCAATGGTGGGCTGGCGCCAGCTCGGGCCGAAGAAAAACTTAACGTCGTGTCCGGGATTAGTTGACCACTACAGTAAGAGATCAACCCGGCCGAACCGAAGTTCGCCCGCACACAGCCGCCATAGAAGATTGTCGGCAGCAAATAAGCTGGCGGCGATTATGGTGCGGCTGACGCTTGATTAAAACCTCTAACGGGTTCTCACACCCGATCACCGATTTGCGGTGACAACCACAGACTAGAGACCGGACGTCCGACGGACAACCTGAAAACCTTGTGGGAAGGTTCTGCAATTTATCAACACGCTTAAACATCCCGAATTGAAATACGCCTCCATGTAGGAGCTGCCGAAGGCTGCGATCTTTTGATCTTCAACAGCCAAAGTCAAAAGATCGCAGCCTTCGGCAGCTCCTACAGGGGGCGGTGTACATCTGGACCGAACAGGTCGCCTGGCAGGCCGCCATCGCGAGCAGGCTCACTCCTACAGAAGAGCAAAAGCAAAGCAGTCCCGCGTCGCTTTCAACCACTCACAGGATGAGCATTAGCTCGGCTGTAGCTCTTGATCTTGATCCACAGCGCCCCGTCGGCAGGCTGAGTGGAGGGATTCATCCGGGGGTGGGCGCGCAGCGCCGGTTGGCGCAGCCAAACAGATCGAGAGGAGGTGCAGCGCAGCAAACCGTAGGCGATCCCCCCGGATGAAACCCGGAGCGAAGGAACCCCGAGCCCCAGCGAGTGGGCCGAACGTTGGGGCACAGACCTTTGCTTCCTTTGGGGCGTTTGCCAAAGGGAGTCGCTGTAAGAGCGAAACCGCCAGCGGCAGCACCCGAAAAAACCGGATATACACTCAGTAAGCCAGAACAGAGTCGCCTATAAGGGCGCCATCGCCAGCAGGCTGGCTCCCACAGTCGAATTAAGTCGCCCACCAAATCGCGGGCAACAAAAAACCCGCTGAAATCACTCTCAGCGGGTTTCTCGTTTCAGCGATCAGATCAAAAATCCTCCAACCGCCACACCTCATAAGCCGGCGTCTCATACGGATGGCTGAGCTTCAACGCAGCCACAACAGCAACGATCAACTCATCCGCGACAACAAACTCGACCTTCCACTCCTCAACCCGCTCAACCTGCCCAGCCTGACCCATAAACGGCTGACTCCCGTCCAAAGGTCGAAACTGGCCCAGACCCAGCACCTGCCATGCACAGTGGTCATAGTCACCAATCCGCCCGCCACCGGCTGCGAATACAGCGTCCTTGACCACCTCGACATGACTGTCAGGAACAAAAAACCCAAGCTTGTACACGACGCTTAGTTAACCCAGACGCGTGCATTACGGAACATACGCATCCACGGTGCGTCCTCGTTCCAGTCTTCCGAACGCCACGAGTTCTGCACCGCGCGGAACACCCGCTCCGGGTGCGGCATCATGATCGTCACACGACCATCACGGCTGGTGAGACCGGTAATCCCGCGCGGCGAACCGTTCGGGTTGGCCGGATACTTCTCGGTGACCTTGCCATGGTTGTCGACGAAACGCATCGCCACACAACCCGACAGATCGGCTTCCAGCAACGCCTCTTCGCTTTCGAATTCGGCATGACCTTCACCGTGAGCGATGGCGATCGGCATACGCGAACCGGCCATGCCCTGCAGGAAGATCGAGTTCGATTCCTGAACCTGAACCATCGCCACGCGCGCTTCGAACTGCTCGGAGCGGTTGCGCACGAAGTGCGGCCAGAACTCGCTGCCCGGGATCAGCTCGTGCAGGTTGGACATCATCTGGCAACCGTTGCACACGCCGAGGGTGAAGCTGTCGTTACGTTCGAAGAAGCCCTGGAACGCATCGCGGGCACGGCTGTTGAACAGTGCCGGTGAGGGCTGGGCCAAAGAGGCCCAGTTTAAAACCCCGGCGCAG
>NZ_JBIUXX010000159.1:0-2343 GCF_044744235.1 Pseudomonas sp. NPDC087346 | reverse complement strand
CCCCAGCGAGCGGGCCGAACGTCAGGGCACAGACCTTTTGGTTACTTTTGGGGCGTTTGCCAAAAGTGACCCGCCGTAAGGGCGGAACCCTAAGCGGCCATCACCGCAGCAATGGATATACACCCAAATAAAAAAGGCGCCCGAAGGCGCCTTTAGAGCTTACAACCGACCGTCAGGCCATCTCAGCGGTAGTTTCGAAGTCAAACGTCAGCTCACCATCCTTGATGTCGATGTGAACCACACCGCCATGCTCGGCCAGCTCGCCAAACAGAATCTCCTCCGCCAACGGACGCTTGATCTTGTCCTGAATCAGACGAGCCATCGGACGCGCACCCATCGCCGAATCGTAACCACCGGCCGCCAGCCAACTACGCGCGGCGTCGGTAACCTCAAGCAGCACACGCTTGTCTTCCAGCTGCGCCTGAAGCTCGGTGAGGAACTTGTCCACCACACTTTTGATAACCTCATGACTGAGGCGACCAAACTGGATAATGGTGTCCAGACGGTTACGGAATTCCGGCGTGAAGCTCTTCTTGATCACTTCCATCGCATCAGACGAGTGATCCTGATGAGTGAAACCGATCGAAGCGCGAGCTGCCGTTTCGGCACCGGCGTTGGTGGTCATGATCACGATCACATTGCGGAAGTCCGCCTTGCGCCCATTGTTGTCGGTCAGCGTACCGTGGTCCATCACCTGCAACAGCAGGTTGAAGACTTCTGGATGCGCCTTCTCGATTTCATCGAGCAGCAATACGCAATGCGGTTGCTTGGTGATCGCCTCGGTCAGCAGACCGCCCTGATCAAAGCCGACATAACCTGGAGGCGCACCGATCAGACGCGATACGGTGTGACGCTCCATGTACTCGGACATGTCGAAGCGAACCAGTTCGATACCCAACGCCTTGGCCAGTTGCCGCGCAGCCTCGGTTTTACCGACACCGGTAGGCCCTGCGAACAGGAACGAACCGACAGGCTTGTCAGGCGATTTCAGCCCGGCACGAGACAGCTTGATCGCAGTCGACAGCGAATCGATCGCTGCGTCCTGACCAAACACCGTCAGCTTCAGATCGCGCTCAAGGTTACGCAGCAGCTCCTTGTCGGAACTGGTGACGTGCTTCGGCGGAATCCGCGCAATTTTCGCCACGATGTCTTCAACGTGCGGCACTTCGATGCGCTTGGCGCGCTTCTCGACCGGCTGCAGACGCTGGTAGGCACCCGCCTCGTCGATTACGTCGATGGCCTTGTCCGGCATATGCCGGTCATTGATGTAACGCGAGGCCAGTTCAGCAGCCGCACGCAACGCCTCATCGCTGTATTCGATGTTGTGATGCTGTTCGAAACGCCCTTTCAGGCCGCGCAGAATGCCGATGGTGTCTTCCACCGACGGCTCGACGACATCGACCTTCTGGAAGCGCCGTGCAAGCGCACGATCCTTCTCGAAGATGCCGCGAAATTCCTGGAACGTGGTCGAACCGATGCAGCGAATGTCGCCAGACGACAGCAGCGGCTTGAGCAGGTTCGAAGCGTCCATGACGCCACCGGACGCAGCACCTGCACCAATAATGGTGTGGATTTCGTCGATGAACAGGATCGCTTGCGGACGTTTTTTCAGTTCATTGAGCAGCGCCTTGAAGCGCTTCTCGAAATCACCGCGATACTTGGTGCCCGCGAGCAGAGCGCCGAGATCGAGGGAATACACAACGCTGCCGGCCAGCAGGTCAGGCACCTGGTTGTCGACAATGCGCTTGGCCAGACCTTCGGCAATCGCGGTTTTACCCACGCCTGCCTCGCCTACCAGCAACGGATTGTTCTTGCGACGACGCGCCAGGATCTGCGCGACACGCTCGACTTCCATTTCGCGACCGACCAACGGATCAATACGACCCTGGCGTGCGAGTTCGTTGAGGTTGCTGGCATAAGCATCCAGAGGATTGCCTGAAGAAGAAGACTCACCGCCCTCGTCGTCCTGCATATCTTGTTCACCTTCAGAGTGATCGCCATGCCCCGGCACCTTGGAGATGCCATGAGCGATGTAGTTGACGACATCGATGCGCGCAACGCTCTGCTGTTTCAGCAGAAACACTGCCTGACTCTCTTGCTCACTGAAGATTGCAACCAGCACGTTGGCGCCGGTTACTTCGCGTTTGCCCGAGCTCTGTACATGAAAGACAGCACGTTGCAGTACACGCTGAAAGCCCAGGGTTGGCTGGGTTTCGCGATCTTCGTCATGGACGGGGATCAATGGCGTGGTGGAGTCGATGAACTCCTGCAGGTCATGCTTGAGTTTGTCGTGGTTTGCGACGCAGGCACGCAATACGGTGGCGGCAGCCTCATTGTCCAATA
>NZ_JBIUXX010000158.1:0-2346 GCF_044744235.1 Pseudomonas sp. NPDC087346 | reverse complement strand
TCGTACGCAAGCCGCAGCGGCGGAAGCTCAACGACTCGAAGCCGAACGTGCGCGAATCGCATCTGAGCAACAACGGCAAAAAGACATGGCCAATGCCCGGCGCCGAAAGCAGGAGCAATCCCGCATTCGGGAGCAGGCACGGCTAGCGGCATTGGCAGAAGCCCAACGTCTTGCTCTCGAGCAAGCGCGGATCGCCGCCGAATCAGCACGATGGAATGCTCAAGTTGAATCTCAGGAAAAAGAGCGAATTGATGCGTTAAAAATCGCATTGGCCGCGGCGGAAGCCGATGCTGAGGCATTAGCCCAGCATTTCGCAGCTGAACAGGCGCGTCTCCAGAATGAAATGGAGGAGAGAATAGAAGGAATAAAAAACCAACTACAAAAAGAACATCAAAGTCTGGAAGTTCGACGAAATGTCATCAGGACCGCTACTGATGTAGCTCGCCGACAAACTCAACTGGCAAACCGGGAACTGCAAAAACGCGAGAAATTGGCTAAGACCGAGCACCAAGCGAAACAAGCACGTTTAACAGCCCAACGGCGGGCGCTATCAGAAGCCCGATGGAGAAATCCCGAGTTCGCTAACGCAGGTTCAATGGCAGTCTTTGGACCTGTGTTTACCGGAACACTGGGGGCTATTAACAACAATCCAACTTCTGCAATGGCGCTTGCAACAGCACTTCGCAAGGCCGTATCCATAGCTATAGCAACAGCATCAACAGCTGCTGCACCAATTCTGGTTGGATTTGCCGCCTTGCTCGTTCCTTCCGAACTGGGTAACGGCGACCTTTATTCTGCAAGCGTTCCACTTTCAAACCTTGCACCGGGTTCACTGGACGACCTGTATGAATTGGCTGTTACAGGCAAAGAAGTCGACATCCCCTTCAGGCTAGGCTCCAGGACAGTCGGGAATAGAGTAGAAATCGTAGTTGTCAGCACCGATGGCGTGTCCGTCCCCAGTAATATTCCGGTAAGAAAAGCTCACTTCGACACCAAGAGAAACGTCTACGTTTCCACCGTCGCGCCTGCCGGCTCTGGCGGTCCAATTGTCACTTGGACTCCGTTGGTCGAGCCACTGAATCCCTCAACGGATTTTCCTTTACTCGACACCGAGCTACCGATCTATGAAGGCGCTGATGTCACTCCTGACTCAGGCCGCATCGATCCCTTTCCTCAACTCGATCTCTATGGATTTGGTGGTTTCATTACCATCTTTCCAATCGAGTCGGGCATTCCGCCGATTTTCACGATGTTCAGGGATCGACGACAAGATCCCGGAATCGTTAGTGGGATGGGGCAACCGGTATCAGTTCATTGGCTAGGGGCAGCTTCAACACCGCAAGGTGCACCAATTCCTGAACAGATTGCTGATAAATTTCGAGGAAGGGAGTTCTCCAGTTTCAGATCGTTTCGAAGAGCGTTTTGGAAAGCTGTCGCAAGTGACTCGATTTTGTTGGATCAATTTTCGCAACTCAACAAAATAGACATGAGAGATGGCCTGGCGCCAAGCGCACGCCCTAACGAGCAGATAGGAAAACGCCAAAAATTTGAGATTCACCATATCAAACCGATCAGTCAGGGTGGAGAAGTCTACGATGTGAACAATCTCACCGTACTGACACCACATCAACACATCAAATTCCACTCCAAAAAAGGAGAAATTTGAATTGAAACTAAAAGAAAAGCTGGAAGAGTACACAGAGCGCGAATATCTCGAAATTATTGATCGACTATTCCAAGGTAGATTTCCATCAGAAAAACAACACGACGACCTTGTCGAACACATTGTAATAACGTCTGAGCATCCAAACGGAACAGGTGTTTTGTACTACCCGGAAGAAGGTTTCGAAGACAGTCCCGTCGGCGTGCTTGAAGCCATCAAAATCTGGCGAACGGCAAATGGGAAATCCGGATTTAAAACTGAAAATTAGAACGACGAAAAGCGAGTTGGAGTTCCATTTACTCACTGAACCACCGCATGTTTTGGCGGCCCTATTGTTCCAGTTGAAGATCGACCGGATCTGCGTCCGGTGGTGGTCGAAAGGATGAATGCCCGCTTGAGACGGGACTTTTCGCCAGTGATGGATCGGCTGGATGGAGGGTTAGCGCTACGCATGTCGTTGTTGGGGTGCATGTCTGGAATCGGTATTTTTCCTACCCGTTTGAAACCGTATTCTGAGCGGGCTTTCACGGGATACCCCGTAAAGCCACCAGCCACTGGCCGCTGAGCAACTCGCGCCATTGCTGACAGATTTCAGATGAATCGAAGGTTTCGCTTTATCGCCCCGGTGTTCACTGACGTTGATTTGTAGCTCCTTGATCCAACGTCTTACCTTGGCCGCTGCG
>NZ_JBIUXX010000157.1:942-2425 GCF_044744235.1 Pseudomonas sp. NPDC087346 | reverse complement strand
AAACAAACCTCATACAAGTAATAAAGAAGTTAAACTACTTCAATACAATTATCTAGCCAAATAAGACACCGATCCCCATGCCAAGGATCCCCCAGACCACCGTCATGATGGCGAACTGGCGGACTACCTTATAGTTATAAGCAGTCGGACTGATTGCTGTGCTCATTCTAAGGTTCCACGGTTTGGGTGTTTTATTAGGATTAAAATCGGCCGCAAGTATGTAGAAAGCAGGGGGTCATTGCAACGCGCCATGACCTGGGTCAATGCTTTCCAACGCTGATTCTGCGGCCTTTCCATGCGCCGCGTAAGGACAAAAATGCCCTCGAAAAAAAACTCGTGGCGGACGAAAGAAGTGAGTGGTGCCAGGCGCATGTAACGAGGTGTGTTCAAACCACCGGATCGGGGACGGACGGTAATCGGCGCGACAGACGGTATCTACCGGCCTTTGCGACGTGTCAGTCAGTCGATTCGTCGAACGCATCGCTCAGGGTCGACCTGGAACCGGCACGGGCCAGTCCGCATCGAGCAAGCGTAGACCCGATTCCGGCAGTGCGAAAGTCAGGGGGTAGAGAGGGTGCGACAATGCGTCGCAAAGAGAGGGGAAACTGCCGCGCGGAAAAACGTGCGGCAGTGGTGTACGCAATGCTGGTTACTTGTTGTCTTCAGTATCAAGTTTTTCTGTATTCAATCCATGACTCAGACTGTACACATAAGCTGCCAGTAACTGCACTTTGTCGTTGCCAAGCAGTTCGTTCTGCGCCGGCATATGACCCTGACGACCATGACGAATCGTCTGTTCAAGCTGCGTCAGACTGGTGCCATAGATAAATCCGGCCGGGTGCGTCAGATTCGGCGCACCCATGGCTTCAGTGCCTTGGCCGTTTGCCCCATGACAGGCTACGCAAGTGGTGCTGAATGCTTGCTGTCCGGCTTGCAGATCAGCCTTGCTGTCCGCCGGCAGCGGCAGGCCCGCCAGTTCATGGCGCACATACGCGGCGACGTTTTTCACCCCTGCCTCGCCCAATACTTCACCCCAGGCCGGCATTGCCGCCACTCGGCCACCCATGATGGTCGCTTTGATCGTGTCGGCATTACCGCCCCAGCGCCAGTCGCTGTCGGCCAGGTTAGGGAAACCGAATGCGCCCTTGGCATCCGAGCCGTGGCACACCGAGCAGTTGGAGGCGAACAGACGACCGCCCATTTTCAGCGCTTGCGGGTCTTTCGCCACTTCTTCCAGCGGCATGGCAGCGAATTTGGCGAAGATCGGCCCGAATTTGGCGTCGGCCTTGGCCATCTCCTTTTCCCATTCGTGGACGCCGGTCCAGCCGTCCTCGTAACCCGGCAGGATGCCTTTCCAGTTGCCCAGGCCCGGATACAGAATCAGATAGCCCACGGAAAACACCAGCGTGCCGGCGAACAGCATGAACCACCACTGCGGCAGCGGGTTGTCGTACTCCTCGATGCCGTCGAAGCTGTGGCCCAT
>NZ_JBIUXX010000157.1:0-932 GCF_044744235.1 Pseudomonas sp. NPDC087346 | reverse complement strand
GCCCCCCCCCCCCCCCCCGCCCCCCCGCCGCCCCCCCCCCCCGCCCGCCCCCCCCCCCCGGCGGGGTGCCGATCAGCAACCAGGTCAGGCCGATCAGGCTGCCGATGGTCAGTACGCAGATCCACGTACTCCAGAAAGTGGTCATGGCCGGGTACTCCTTGTTTCAGGTGCTTGGGTTGTTTCAGAAGCGTGGACAGCGTCGGGTTGTGGCTCGTCGGCGAACGGCAGCAGGCGCGCTTCGGCGAATTCCGGCGTGCGCTTGCGGTTGAACACCCACAGGGTCAGGCCGACGAAAGCCACGAACACCACGACCGTGCCGAGGCCGCGAATCATGCCTGCACTCATATCAATGACCATGGCTCACCTCTTGCTCTTGATCGCAGTGCCGAGCACTTGCAGGTAGGAGACGAGGGCGTCCATCTCGGTCTTGCCCTTGAGGCTGGCCACCGCGCCGCTGATGTCGTCGTCGGTGTACGGCACGCCGAGGGTGCGCATCACGTTGAGCTTGGTTTCGGTGTGGCTGCTATCGAGTTGCTGGGTGACCAGCCATGGGTAGGCCGGCATCTTCGACTCCGGCACCACGTTGCGCGGGTTGTACAAATGCGCGCGGTGCCAGTCATCCGAATAGCGCGCGCCGACCCGGGCGAGGTCCGGCCCGGTACGCTTGGAACCCCACAGGAACGGGTGATCCCAGACGCTTTCACCGGCCACCGAGTAGTGCCCGTAACGTTCGGTTTCAGCGCGGAACGGACGGATCATCTGCGAGTGGCAGCCGACGCAGCCTTCGCGGATGTAGATGTCGCGGCCTTCCAGTTGCAGCGCGGTGTAAGGCTTCATGCCCTCCACCGGCTTGTTGGTCACGTCCTGAAAGAACAGCGGGACGATCTGGGTCAGGCCGCCGATGCTCACGGCGAACACCATCAGCAACATCA
>NZ_JBIUXX010000156.1:0-2512 GCF_044744235.1 Pseudomonas sp. NPDC087346 | reverse complement strand
AGAAACTCGAGGGGCGCCGGGTAAGCGCGTTCGTTCAAAGTCATCCATGAACCGAATGTCGAGATTCTTCGCGGTGATGTTGGGTGCATCAGTAGAGCGTCAAGCAGTCAGGCTGCGGTAACAACCTTACCAATCAGGCGGAAAGTCTCTGTCTAGAGAGGTCGGCCGTTGTGACCCTGTGGTCAGCGGCGGGCATTATACATAGGTAGCTGGCAATCTGCCGATGGTTCATATGCAACGATTCTCGTCCATTGGTCTAAAGGTCGCAGGGCAGGGTGGGGCGTAGAGTCGTCGCGAATGCTTGAGTTTGGCGCTTTTCCCTTTGCTTTCAGGCTTGTAGGAATCGAGTTGTGCGCGGCGCCCGAACATGGGGTTTGCGTGTCCAATTAACTGGGTTACGCTCGAAGCAAGCCAGATGTTCAATCCAATCAATGGAGTTCAGCATGGGTTACAAGAAGATTCAGGTTCCAGCCGTCGGCGACAAAATCACCGTCAATGCAGACCATTCTCTCAATGTTCCTAATAACCCGATCATCCCTTTCATCGAAGGTGACGGGATTGGTGTCGATATCAGTCCGGTCATGATCAAGGTTGTCGATGCTGCTGTGAAGAAGGCTTACGGCGGCGAGCGCAAGATTTCCTGGATGGAGGTGTATGCCGGGGAGAAAGCGACTCAGGTTTACGATCAGGACACCTGGCTGCCTCAGGAAACCCTGGACGCAGTCAAGGATTACGTGGTTTCCATCAAGGGCCCGCTGACCACCCCGGTCGGTGGCGGCATCCGCTCGCTGAACGTGGCCCTGCGTCAGCAACTCGACCTGTACGTCTGCCTGCGCCCGGTGCGCTGGTTCGAAGGCGTGCCGAGCCCGGTGAAAAAGCCTGGCGACGTCGACATGACAATCTTCCGCGAGAACTCCGAAGACATCTACGCCGGCATCGAGTGGAAGGCCGGTTCGCCGGAAGCCACCAAAGTCATCAAATTCCTTAAAGAAGAAATGGGCGTCACCAAGATCCGTTTCGACCAGAACTGCGGTATCGGCGTCAAGCCGGTGTCCCTCGAAGGCACCAAGCGTCTGGCGCGCAAGGCCCTGCAATATGTGGTCGATAACGACCGCGATTCGCTGACCATCGTGCACAAAGGCAACATCATGAAGTTCACTGAAGGTGCCTTCAAGGAATGGGCCTACGAAGTGGCGGCCGAAGAGTTCGGCGCGACGCTGCTCGACGGCGGTCCGTGGATGCAGTTCAAGAACCCGAAAACCGGCAAGAATGTCGTCGTCAAAGATGCCATCGCCGACGCCATGCTCCAGCAGATCCTGCTGCGCCCGGCCGAATATGATGTGATCGCGACCCTAAACCTTAATGGCGACTACCTCTCCGATGCCCTGGCGGCAGAAGTGGGCGGTATCGGTATTGCGCCGGGCGCCAACCTGTCTGACACCGTGGCAATGTTCGAAGCCACCCACGGTACCGCGCCGAAATACGCCGGCAAGGACCAGGTCAACCCGGGTTCGCTGATTCTGTCGGCGGAAATGATGTTGCGTCACATGGGCTGGATCGAAGCGGCCGACCTGATCATCAAAGGCACCAACGGCGCAATTTCGGCCAAGACCGTGACCTATGACTTCGAACGTCTGATGGACGGCGCGAAGCTGGTTTCGTCGTCAGGTTTCGGCGATGCGCTGATCTCGCACATGTAAGTGAAATCGGCTGTAACTAAAGCGCCCGGCTCGAGTGATCGAGCCGGGCGCTTTTTTATGTCTGGTTAATGCGGGTGGATCAGCCGGTAACCGTTTCCGAACGGACGGAGGTTGCCGCGTGATCTTTCGCGGTATCGGTAGCGTGAATTTTCACGGCGTGCAGCCCTTTGGGGCCCTGGACTATTTCGAAATTGACCAGTTGTCCGGCCTTGAGGGTCTTGTAACCGTCCATTTCAATCGCCGAGAAGTGAGCGAAGAAATCAATCTCTTTGCCGTCCTCGCCGCGACCTTCGTGGGTGTCGGTATTGATGAAGCCGAACCCCTTGGCGTTGTTGAACCATTTAACCTTGCCGACAGCCATGCTCAAATCCCTCTGCAACAGACTCCATCGCTGGAGTATCATCCAGGACATCCGCAATCTAATCCGTTAAAAGGATTGACTCCGCGGATCTTTTTTACCCACCGTGGGCTCTATTGTTTGTAACACCGTTTTCCCGATAGTCAAGGTGACCGGGCAGTCGGAGTTGAAAACGTGTGTAGCCGCCCCCACCACTGTATTTGCACAACTGACGAACCTTTCTTTCCATGCATGCAATCAGCCAGATTCGACTAACATTCAATCAGGATCGCCCGGTTCTCCAAAAGGAACATCCGGAGCACCACGACGACGATTCGGCGGGCGTTGCTGTTCAGGAAGCAAAGCCTGCGTTACAGGCGCCGCCGATGTACAAGGTGGTTTTGTTGATTGTTTTATAGTCTTGTATGGATTTAGTGTTGGTTGTGCTCGAGGTGTTTTTTTTCGTGTTTTGAGT
>NZ_JBIUXX010000155.1:0-2539 GCF_044744235.1 Pseudomonas sp. NPDC087346 | reverse complement strand
AAAAATACGACATACAATAAAACAAGATCATAATCCATTTCAGAACTATCCTATTCAAAAAATAAAATTGTGAGAGTAACGGCGAACTGCGTCGCATCGAAAACCGTTTCAACGGTTCGGTGAACCAGTATTTCCTGTGCGACCGTGGCCGTTTCGGTTATGGCTACGTCAACCGCACCGACCGTCCACGTCAGCCACTGCTGGCCGACGGCACCAAGCTGAGCCTCGACGACGCGCTGGACAAAGCCGCCGACCTGCTGCGCGGCCGCAACATCGTCGGTATCGGTTCGCCGCGTGCCAGCCTCGAAAGCAACTACGCGTTGCGTGAACTGGTAGGCGCCGAGCACTTCTACAGCGGTATCGAAGCGTCTGAACTGGAACGCATCCGTCTGGTTCTGCAAGTGCTCAACGACAGCCCGCTGCCAGTGCCGAACATGCGCGACATCGAAGACCACGACGCCGTGTTCGTCCTCGGTGAAGACCTGACCCAGACCGCCGCCCGTATGGCGCTGTCGCTGCGTCAGTCGGTCAAAGGCAAGGCAGAAGAAATGGCCGACGCCATGCGCGTTCAGCCATGGCTCGACGCCGCAGTGAAGAACATCGGTCAGCACGCGCTGAACCCGTTGTTCATCGCCAGCCTGGCTGAAACCAAGCTCGACGACATCGCCGAACAATGCGTTCACGCAGCTCCGGACGATCTGGCGCGCATCGGTTTCGCCGTTGCTCACGCACTGGATGCCAGCGCCCCGGCCGTCGAAGGTCTGGACGCCGAAGCCCTGCAACTGGCCAAGCGTATCGCCGACGCCCTGCTCGCTGCCAAGCGCCCGCTGATCATCGCCGGTACTTCCCTCGGTTCGAAAGCACTGATCGAAGCCGCCGCGAACATCGCCAAGGCCCTCAAGCTGCGCGAGAAGAACGGTTCCATCAGCCTGATCGTGCCGGAAGCCAACAGCCTCGGCCTGGCCATGCTCGGTGGCGAATCGGTTGATGCCGCGCTGCAAGCCGTCATCGACGGCAAGGCTGACGCCATCGTCGTGCTGGAAAACGATCTGTTCACCCGCACCGACAGCGCCAAGGTCGAAGCTGCCCTGAACGCCGCGAAAGTAGTGATCGTTGCTGATCATCAGAAGACCGCTACCAGCGACCGCGCCCACCTGGTTCTGCCAGCGGCGAGCTTCGCCGAAGGCGACGGTACGCTGGTCAGCCAGGAAGGTCGCGCCCAGCGCTTCTTCCAGGTTTTCGATCCGCAATACCTCGACGCGAGCATTCTGGTTCACGAAGGCTGGCGCTGGCTGCACGCCCTGCGCGCCACCCTGCTGAACCAGCCGATCGACTGGACGCAACTCGACCACGTCACCGCTGCCGTTGCTTCGAGCACCGCGCAACTGGCACGTATTGTCGATGCTGCACCGTCCGCCGCGTTCCGCATCAAGGGTATGAAACTGGCACGTGAGCCGCTGCGTTACTCCGGTCGCACCGCAATGCGCGCCGACATCAGCGTTCACGAACCACGCACCCCGCAAGACAAAGACACCGCGTTCGCCTTCTCCATGGAAGGTTACTCGGGCTCCGCAGAACCGCGTCAGCAAGTTCCATTTGCCTGGTCGCCGGGCTGGAACTCGCCACAAGCGTGGAACAAGTTCCAGGACGAAGTCGGTGGTCACATCCGCGCTGGCGACCCGGGCACCCGCCTGATCGAAAGCACTGGTGATTCGCTGAACTGGTTCGCTGCTGCTCCGCGTGCGTTCAACCCGGCGCCGGGTACCTGGCAAGCCGTGCCGTTCTTCCACCTGTTCGGCAGCGAAGAAAACTCTTCGAAAGCCGCTCCGGTTCAAGAGCGCATTCCGGCCGCCTACGTGGCTCTGGCCAAGTCCGAAGCCGATCGCCTGGGCGTCAACGACGGTGCCCTGCTGAGCCTGAACGTGGCCGGTCAGACCCTGCGTCTGCCGCTGCGCATCAATGAAGAACTGGGTGCAGGTCTGGTGGCATTGCCTGCGGGCATCGCCGGCATTCCACCGGCATTTGCCGGCGTATCCGTCGACGGTCTGCAGGAGGCAGCGCAATGACCTGGTTCACCCCTGAAGTGATCGATGTGATCCTCTCGGTCGTCAAAGCCATCGTCATCCTGCTGGCCGTCGTGGTCGCAGGTGCGTTGCTCAGCTTTGTCGAACGTCGCCTGCTGGGCTGGTGGCAGGACCGCTACGGTCCGAACCGCGTTGGCCCGTTCGGTATGTTCCAGATCGCTGCCGACATGCTGAAAATGTTCTTCAAGGAAGACTGGACGCCACCGTTTGCCGACAAGGTGATTTTCACCCTGGCACCGGTCGTGGCCATGTCCGCCCTGCTGATCGCTTTCTCCATCATCCCGATCACCCCGACCTGGGGCGTGGCGGATCTGAACATCGGCTTGCTGTTTTTCTTCGCCATGGCCGGTCTGTCGGTCTACGCGGTGTTGTTCGCCGGCTGGTCGAGTAACAACAAGTTCGCCCTGCTCGGCGCGTTGCGTGCCTCGGCGCAGACCGTGTCCTACGAAGTGTTC
>NZ_JBIUXX010000154.1:0-2624 GCF_044744235.1 Pseudomonas sp. NPDC087346 | reverse complement strand
GCCTGCCGACGCAGCGGGCGAGTGAAATCGAGCAGTTGCTTCCGCATAAGTGGCAGCCGGTTTAATCACGCAAGGCGTGATGCCCGGACGCATACTTTGGATCGCACGTTCGCTGCTTTGCAGCGAAATGATAAAGGTAAGGCTGTTATTGGCGAAATGGCCACTTTTCTAGCTGAGCAAATTAGCTTCCCTGATCTCCGTAACTGGGAGGACTCTAATTTAAAAATTCAGGATGCTGCTAAGGCCGTTGCTGAGTTGAAAACGCTCATCGCCCGTCAATCCGAAGAAATTCGATCGGAACGAGAACGCGAAGCGGCAAAGACTAAAGCCAGGGAAGAACGTGAGGTCGCTCAGAGAAAGCAAGGAAGCCTCGCCGCACTAATGCAACGACTCGATGATCTAGCGCCCCAGATGGGAACGGCACCGGGTGGATACGCCTTTCAAGACTGGTTCTATGACTTCCTAGCTTTCGCAGAAATCGAACATCGCCGCCCATACAACACAGGCGGCAGGCAGATTGACGGGTCAATTACCGTTGACGGAACCACCTATCTTGTTGAGCTGAAGTTCACTAAAAGTCAGGCTGGGGGACCGGATATCGACGTATTTCGCGGAAAAGTAGAGAGCAAAGCCGACAACACAATGGGCTTGTTCCTATCCATGGCTGGGTATTCTTCAGTGGCAGTGAACGAGGCGTCAGGTAAAAAGAGCACCTTACTATTGCTCGATGCTTCTCACATTTACCTCATCCTCACTGGTGGCATGCATTGCTTGGAGGTCGTTCGTAGAATTCGTCGCCATGCATCTCAAACTGGCGAAGCGTTTTTGCCCGTTTCATCATTCGGCGGCTGAAGGTGCCCTTGGGAGTTATGCTTCATGATCACTCGAAACGCTCCTGACAGCTGGCAAGCGTTGCAGACCGAAGTTGGCCGCATTCTTATAGAGTGCGGCTTCGACGTAGAGGTCGAGAAAAAAATTCAGTCCGCTCGGGGGACGGTGGAGTTGGACGTCTACGCCGATGAAACAATTCGCGGTCGGAGGTACGCCATTGCGTGTGAGTGTAAATACTGGAAATCACGTATTCCGCAGGCCGTCGTACACGGATTCCGAACCGTGGTCCAAGAGATCGGGGCCAACATCGGTTACATCATCTCCATGGAGGGATTTCAATCCGGAGCCGTGTCCGCTAGCGACTTGACGAATTTGAAGCTCGTTACCTGGCAAGAGTTTCAAGATATCTTCGAAGAGAGTTGGTTTGAGGAGTTCTTCACAAAGGAAATTGTTAAAAAACTAGATGGGCTAATGACTTACTCGGAGCCATTTCTACCAGCTTGGTTCGAAAAAATGTCGGATGACGACAAGTCGAAGTACATATCGCTGAAGGAAAAATATGATCTGTTCGGCATGGTGATGCAGTCACTCGGCCCTTATAGTCGCCTCCTGCGAAGAGAGCCGATTCCATCCCTTCCGCTACGTGCACGGCTCACTCCAGAGCCGATCTTAAGCACAATTCCAGATAACATCTTGGATGAAACGGCATACAGAGAACTTCTAGAGAAGTCCGTGGCGTATGGCGAATCTGCTCTTACAGAGTTCCGAGCGCTAAGGGACAAGTACGCGACATGACAAATGGTGAGCAGCATTGGGTCGGCTCTGCTGGCAATGGCCGCGGAGCGTGGTGGTCAAATTCAATGCAAATGGGGCGGTCGGATCTGTACAACTACCCATTAGCCCTCACCCACAAAAATCTGCGCATCCAGCATTTCGCGTAGTCCCACTCGCCGCGAGAAGGCTTTTGGTGGTAGGGCCACGGCTTCCCTCACTGCATCCACATCGCCCACGAAGATGACTTGAACTTGGGCGCGTGTGGCCGCCGTGTAGACAAAGGTTCTATCCAAAATACGTGATCTGCGAATAGGAACAATGACTCTGCGGAACTGCGAGCCTTGTGCCTTATGCACGCTGATAGCATAAGCGTGCTCCATGGCATCGACATCGCTATCCAGTACGAAATGCTTCACGCCTTCGTAATCCGCGAGCCCCAGAGCTACGCGCATATCTGGAGATCCCTCATCTCCAAGATTAACGGTGCGAGGTTCATCGAAGACATCCAGCAACCGACCTAGTGATCCGTTTTGCAGATTACGATTCCAATCATTCGCCGTGTACATCATCAAATCACCAACACACAAGCCGGTTGCTTCGATTTCACCTGTCTCCAGGTTTGCGGCAAGAAGCGGCCTATTGTGCTGCGCGTATTTATTATGGCAGAGGCGATTGAGCGCTTTCACACCTGCGAAATTGCATGACTTCGTAGCGCAGAGGATTTGGCTGTTCTGCTGATCTTTCTCGTAAAGCTTGATGACTGTCGGGGAGATTTGTTCATCCGCGCACGGCAAAAATACTACCTCGGCGGTTTCTATGTCGCTGAAAGCAGGCCAATGTCCCTCGCGAATAAGCCGGGTCGCCAAGGGAATCGCAGAGTCCTTAGACTGACGCTTGACCTCGGTTAACTCTGTCAGAGGAATTTGTAGTGGTCAACTAATTCCAGACACCTCGATAGGTGGTTCCGATACCATCGTCCGTTCGTAAACGGTCGGTGGCAGATATCCCAGTTTCGAGTG
>NZ_JBIUXX010000153.1:0-2678 GCF_044744235.1 Pseudomonas sp. NPDC087346 | reverse complement strand
CCTTCTCGATGAAGCGGAACGAGTTGTCGTTCTTGATCTCGCAGCGGGTGCCGAACTCGACCTGGCCTTTCGGACGGATCGACACGTTGCAGTCGCAACGCAGCGAACCTTCGGCCATGTTGCCGTCGCAGATGCCCAGATAACGCACCAGCGCGTGGATAGTCTTGACGTAGGCCACGGCTTCCTTGGCGCTGCGCATGTCCGGCTCGGAAACGATTTCCAGCAGCGGCGTGCCGGCACGGTTCAGGTCGATACCGGTGGCACCGTTGAATTCTTCGTGCAGGCTCTTGCCGGCGTCTTCTTCCAGGTGCGCACGGGTTACGCCGACACGTTTGATCGTGCCGTCTTCCATGGCGATGTCCAGGTGGCCCTTGCCGACAATCGGCAATTCCATCTGGCTGATCTGGTAGCCCTTCGGCAGATCCGGGTAGAAATAGTTTTTACGGGCGAACACGTTGTGTTGACCGATCTCGGCATCAATCGCCAGACCGAACATCACCGCCATGCGCACCGCTTCCTGGTTCAGCACCGGCAATACGCCGGGCATGCCCAGATCGATCAGGCTGGCCTGAGTGTTTGGCTCGGAGCCGAACTGCGTGGAACTACCGGAAAAGATTTTCGACCGGGTGGTGAGCTGGGTGTGAATCTCCAGCCCGATCACGACTTCCCATTGCATGTGTGTCTCCTCAGAAGCCTTAACAGGGGATTTTGAAACGTCGCGAGCGAAGGTAAGGCAAGGCGAAAACTGGCGAGTAAGCGGAGTTGACGTTAGTCAATGAGCATTACGAGCCAGTTTTCAACGCCGCATTACCGAGCGCAGCAGTTTCAAAACCCCTGTGGGGTGCGGGTGTGCCAGTCAGTGTTCAGCTGATACTGGTGGGCAACGTTCAACAGGCGACCTTCCTGGAAATACGGAGCGAGCAACTGCACGCCGACCGGCAGACCGTCGACAAAACCGGCCGGCATCGACAGGCCCGGCAGGCCCGCGAGGTTGGCGGTGATGGTGTAGACGTCTTCCAGATAGGCAGCGACCGGGTCGCTGTTCTTGGCGCCGAGTTTCCAGGCCGGGTTTGGCGTGGTCGGGCCGAGGATGATGTCGACTTCATTAAAGGCAGCCATGAAATCGTTCTTCACCAGACGACGGATTTTCTGCGCCTTCAAGTAGTAGGCGTCGTAGTAACCGGCGGACAGCGCGTAGGCACCGACCATGATCCGGCGCTGTACTTCCGGGCCGAAGCCTTCGCCACGCGAGCGTTTGTACAGGTCGATCAGGTTTTCCGGGTTCTCGCAGCGATGGCCGAAGCGCACGCCGTCGAAACGCGACAGGTTCGAGGAAGCCTCTGCCGGCGCGATCACGTAGTACGCAGGGATCGCGTGCTGCATGTTCGGCAGGCTGATTTCCTTGATCACGGCACCGAGCTTCTGCAGCTCTTTGATGCTGTTCTGGATCAGTTCGGCGATGCGCGGGTCGAGACCGGCGCTGAAGTATTCCTTCGGCACGCCGATGCGCAGGCCTTGCAGCGAATCGCCGAGGCTGGCGGAGTAATCCGGCACAGGCTCGTCGATGCTGGTGGAGTCGTTCTGATCGAAGCCAGCCATACCTTGCAACATAATTGCGCAGTCTTCGGCAGTGCGCGCCAACGGGCCGCCCTGATCGAGGCTGGAGGCGTAAGCGATCATGCCCCAGCGCGAAACGCGACCGTAGGTCGGTTTCAGGCCGGTGAGGTTGGTGAACGCGGCCGGCTGACGGATCGAACCGCCAGTGTCGGTCGCGGTGGCGGCTGGCAACAGACGAGCGGCAACGGCCGCAGCCGAGCCACCGGACGAACCGCCCGGTACGTGTTCCAGGTTCCACGGGTTTTTCACCGCGCCGTACCAGCTCGACTCGTTGGCCGAACCCATGGCGAATTCGTCCATGTTGGTCTTGCCCAGGGTCACGGCGCCGGCAGCAGCCAGTTTCGCGACCACGGTGGCGTCGTACGGGGCTTTGAAGTTGTCGAGCATCTTCGAGCCGCAGCTGGTGCGAATGCCCTGGGTGCAGAACAAGTCTTTGTGAGCGATCGGCGCGCCAAGCAGGGCGCCGCTCTCACCGTTGGCACGGCGCACGTCGGCGGCTTTCGCCTGCTCGATGGCCAGCTCTTCGGTGAGGCTGATGAAACTGTTGAGCTGCGGGTCGAGCTGGGTGATACGCGCCAGCAGGACTTTGGTCAGCTCTTCGGAGGAAAACTTTTTATCGGCGAGACCGCGGGCGATCTCGGCCAGAGTCATTTCATGCATTGCAGGCTCTTTCCCTTTAGTCGATGACTTTCGGAACCAGATACAGGCCGTTTTCGACCGCTGGTGCGATGGACTGATAGGCCTCGCGATGATTGGTCTCGGTCACGACGTCGGCGCGCAGGCGCTGACTGGCTTCCAGCGGGTGGGCCAGAGGCTCGATTCCGTCGGTATTAACAGCCTGCATTTCGTCGA
Source organism: Pseudomonas sp. NPDC087346 (assembly GCF_044744235.1). NCBI lineage: Bacteria > Pseudomonadati > Pseudomonadota > Gammaproteobacteria > Pseudomonadales > Pseudomonadaceae > Pseudomonas > Pseudomonas sp. NPDC087346. Next base: position 209 of record NZ_JBIUXX010000153.1, on the reverse strand, counting down.
CCAGCCCGAGAATGCTGTTGAGTGCGGAAGTAATGTGTGGAAGATCGGCATCATTAAGGCCAAGGCAGGCCAGATGTGCGATTTTTTCCACGTCGGAGCGTTCTAGCGCCATCGGGATTCTCCTGTGGAAAACAGAACGGACGGCGTCCGTGTGTTAGATTGTCGGAACACTACCGCACTTATACGGTCATAAGGCCGCGATTGTGGGG
>NZ_JBIUXX010000152.1:0-2774 GCF_044744235.1 Pseudomonas sp. NPDC087346 | reverse complement strand
ACGGCAAAATCTAAAAGATGGACTTCAAGGTGGGCCTTGCCATCACCTTGCACCGTGGGCCGCACGCCAATATTGGCGACGCCGGGCCAGGTCTTGCCGTCGATGTCCACATCCACCAGATAAACCCCGGTGAACGGCACGCGACGACGCTTGAGTTGAACGTTGGCAGTGGGCGTACCCAATTGCCGGGCCAGTTTCTGGCCATGCAGCACACGACCGGCGATCCGGTACGGGCGCCCGAGCAGGCGTTCGGCCAAGGCAAAATCGGCGGCGGCCAACGCGTTGCGCACCTGAGTGCTGCTGACGCGAATGCCGTCCAGCTCGACGGTTTGCGCGGCTTCGACGGTAAAACCGTGAACCTGTCCGGCTTGCAGCAGGAAATCGAAATCACCGAGGCGGTCGCAACCGAAGCGGAAGTCGTCACCGACCTCCAGATGCTGCACACCGAGGCCGTCGACCAGAATGGTATCGACGAACTCACTGGCGCTGAGCTTGCTCAAGCGCTGGTTGAACGCCAGGCACAAGACCCGGTCGACGCCTTCGGCGGCCAGCAACTGCAGCTTGTCGCGCAGTCGGGCCAGACGTGCCGGCGCGGTCTCGGGAGCAAAGAATTCCCGTGGCTGTGGCTCGAAAATCACCACGCAGCTGGGTACGCCCAACTCGAGCGCACGCTCACGCAGTCGGGCCAGGATAGCCTGGTGACCACGGTGAACACCGTCAAAGTTGCCAATAGTGGCGACGCAGCCCCGATGCTGGGGGCGCAAGTTGTGGAGGCCTCGAACCAGCTGCATAACGCGCTTCTTGCTCATAAAGTGGTCGATTATAACCACACCCGGCGGCCGACGACAGGCAACTCCGTAACCCAAAGTGAACGAACCGACAAAACTGCCGGTTCGCCCCGGTTTATCGAGGTCAAAACCTCAGCTCAGCGCCTTGCGATTGAAGTCGCGCAAACGGAAGCCCATCAGCAGCAACATACCGAAATACGTCACCACGCCCGCCGCTACCAATGCACCCAGACGCAGGAAGCGTTCAAGCATGTGCCCCTGATCCCAGGCCGGCATGAAATGCATGCCGATCAGCAATACCGCCGACATCACTGCCACCGCCACTACCAGCTTGAAACCGAACTTGGCCCAGCCCGGTTGCGGCTGATACATCTGTTGTTTGCGCAACTGATAGAACAGCAGCCCGGCATTCAGGCAGGCACCGGCACTGATCGCCAACGCCAGACCCGCGTGGGCCAGCGGACCAATCAGCACCAGGTTGAACAACTGGGTAACGATCAGAGTAAAAATCGCGATCTTTACCGGCGTACGAATGTTCTGTTGTGCATAGAAGCCCGGTGCCAGCACTTTGATCACGATAATCCCGAGCAGACCGACCGAATAGGCAATCAGCGCTCGCTGAGTCATTTCCGCATCGAAGCCACTGAACTGGCCGTACTGGAACAGCGAAACGGTCAACGGCTCGGCGAGAATCCCCAGCGCCAGCGAACACGGCAGTACCAGCACAAAGCACAGGCGCAGACCCCAATCGAGAATGCGCGAGTATTCGTGGCGATCCTTGCTGGCGTAGGTTTTTGCCAGCGTCGGCAACAGAATCGTGCCCAGCGCCACGCCCAACACCCCGGACGGCAACTCCATCAAACGGTCGGCGTAATACATCCACGATACCGAGCCGGCGACCAGAAACGAGGCGAAGATGGTGTTGATGATCAGGGAAATCTGGCTCACCGAGACGCCGAGGATCGCCGGCAGCATCTGTTTCATTACCCGCCAGACGCCGGTATCGCGCAGATTCAGGCGCGGCAGCACCAGCATGCCGATCTTTTTCAGGTGCGGCAGTTGATAGAGCAACTGCGCCAGACCACCGACCAGCACCGCCCAGCCGAGGGCCATGACCGGTGGATCGAAGTACGGCGTCAGGAACAGCGCGAAGACGATCATGCTGACGTTAAGCAGCGTCGGCACGAACGCCGGCACCGAAAAACGGTTCCAGGTGTTGAGAATCGCGCCCGCCAGAGACGACAGCGAGATCAGCAATATATAGGGGAAGGTGACGCGCAACAGGTCAGAGGTCAGCTGGAATTTTTCCGGCGTATCGGCAAAACCCGGGGCAGTCGCCCAGATCACCCACGGTGCGGCGATCATGCCCAGCGCGGTGACCAATGCCAGTACCAATGTCAGCAGGCCCGTCACGTAGGCAATGAAGGTACGTGTCGCCTCATCGCCCTTCTGACTTTTATATTCCGCGAGAATCGGCACAAATGCCTGGGAAAACGCCCCTTCCGCGAAAATCCTGCGCAACAAATTGGGCAGCTTGAAGGCGATAAAGAAGGCATCGGTCGCCATCCCGGCACCGAATGTCCGTGCAATCAGGGTATCCCGAACAAAGCCCAGAACTCGGGAAACCATAGTGATAGAGCTGACGGCGGCCAACGATTTGAGCAGATTCATTGAGGGAATTTGTGCCTGTCGATAAACAGCAGGCGAACAATGCGCCTACTTGTGCGATACTCCGCGCCGCAACAGCACAGAGCCAAAGCTCGCGAGTTTACAGGTCAAGCGCCGGAAATAAATATCCCGCCTCTTTACACCTACCACTTAGCGGAACGTTTCAAGCGCCCTTGACAAGACATCTCTTCATCGGCATGATTCGCGGCCTATTTTGTTTGCTATTTACTAAAAAGTCTTTCGAGGAGCTCGACGGTGGCCAACACACCTTCCGACAAAATATGTGAATATCTTGGTGTTTTGATTGTGTGTATCTTG
>NZ_JBIUXX010000151.1:0-2893 GCF_044744235.1 Pseudomonas sp. NPDC087346 | reverse complement strand
GATCACGCGTAGGGATTCAATGTGTGTCTTGGAAAAGGACGCGATTCTATCAGGCTCACGGCCTCAAGGGTAAAGAGAAGGGCGGATCAGTTCGAGGCTGAAGTGATTGCCGGCCAGATAATCATCGATGCAACGGATGATCAGCTCGCTGCGCCAGTTGTCGCGCTGGGCGATTAATTCGTCACGGGTCAGCCACTTGGCGCCGACGATGCCGTCGTCGAGTTGATAATCCGGGTGGTGTTTCAGGGCTTTGGCGCTGAAGCACACGCGCTGGTAAGTCACGCCGTTGCTCGGCGCGGTGTACAGATAAATGCCGATCACGCCGGTGGCTTCGACGTCCCAGCCGGTTTCTTCGAGGGTTTCGCGCACGGCGGCTTCGACCAGGGTTTCATTCGGGTCGAGATGGCCGGCGGGCTGGTTGAGCACGTTACGCCCGCCCTTGTGCTCTTCGACCATCAGGAAGCGGCCGTGGTCTTCGACGATGGTGGCGACGGTGATGTGGGGGAGCCAATCCATAAAACCTTCCTCAAATTTTGAATATTGAAATCCGATCCCTGTGGGAGCTGGCTTGCCAGCGATAGCGGTGGGTCAGTCGCCATTGATGTTGAATGATATGCCGCCATCGCTGGCAAGCCAGCTCCCACAGGGTTCTGTGGTGATTATAAATCCCGGAAACACAAACCCCGGCGCATTGGCCGGGGTTTGTGATGTTCCCTTACAACCTTAAACCAGCGCAGCAATCGCCGCGTTGAGGGTTGCGCTTGGGCGCATGGCCTTGCTGATCAGCTCGGCGTCGGCGTGGTAGTAACCGCCGATGTCGACTGGCTTGCCCTGAACGGCGTTGAGTTCGGCAACGATGGTTGCTTCGTTCTCGGTCAGGGTTTTGGCCAAAGTCGTGAACTGCGCTTGCAGTGCAGCGTCTTCGGTCTGGGCGGCCAGGGCCTGAGCCCAGTACATCGCCAGATAGAAGTGGCTGCCGCGGTTGTCGATGTTGCCGACTTTGCGCGATGGCGACTTGTTGTTGTCGAGGAACTGGCCAGTAGCCTGGTCCAGAGTCTTGGACAGAACCAGTGCTTTCGGGTTGTTGTAGTTCACACCCAAATGCTCGAGGGACGCTGCCAGCGCGAGGAACTCGCCCAGCGAATCCCAGCGAAGGAAGTTCTCTTCAACCAGTTGCTGCACGTGCTTGGGAGCCGAACCGCCGGCGCCGGTTTCGAACAGGCCACCGCCGTTCATCAGCGGCACGATCGACAGCATCTTGGCGCTGGTGCCCAGTTCCATGATCGGGAACAGGTCGGTCAGGTAGTCGCGCAGTACGTTGCCGGTCACCGAAATGGTGTCCTTGCCGTCGCGGGTGCGCTGCAGGGTGAACTTCATTGCGTCGACCGGCGCCATGATCTGGATGTCCAGACCGGCAGTGTCGTGATCCTTCAGGTAAGCCTGAACTTTCTCGATCACTACGCCGTCGTGAGCGCGCATCGGGTCGAGCCAGAAGATCGCCGGAGTGCTGCTGGCGCGAGCACGGTTGACGGCCAGTTTGACCCAGTCCTGGATCGGCGCGTCTTTGGTTTGGCACATGCGGAAGATGTCGCCGGCTTCAACAGCCTGTTCCATCAGCAGGGTGCCTTTGCTGTCGGTCACGCGAACCACGCCGTCAGCCTTGATCTGGAAGGTCTTGTCGTGCGAGCCGTACTCTTCGGCTTTCTTCGCCATCAGACCTACGTTTGGCACGCTGCCCATGGTGGTCGGATCGAAAGCACCGTTGGCTTTGCAATCTTCGATCACGGCCTGGTAGATAGTCGCGTAGCAGCGATCCGGGATCACAGCCTTGGTGTCGTGCAGCTGGCCGTCGGTGCCCCACATTTTGCCGGAGTCACGGATCATGGCCGGCATCGAGGCGTCGACGATAACGTCGCTCGGCACGTGCAGGTTGGTGATGCCTTTGTCGGAGTTGACCATCGCCAGCGACGGACGAGCGGCGTAGACCGCTTGAATGTCAGCTTCGATCTGCGCTTGCTGCTCGGCCGGCAGGGCCTTGATGCGAGCGTACAGATCGCCGATGCCGTTGTTCAGGTTGAAGCCGATCTGAGCCAGCACGTCAGCGTGCTTGGCCAGTGCGTCTTTATAGAACTCGGCAACGATCTGGCCGAACATGATCGGGTCGGAGACCTTCATCATGGTCGCTTTCAAGTGAACCGACAGCAGCACGCCTTGAGCCTTGGCGCTTTCGATTTCAGCGGCGATGAACGAACGCAGGGCGTTCTTGCTCATCACGGCGCAGTCGAGGATCTCGCCAGCCTGAACGCTGGTTTTTTCTTTCAGAACGGTAGCGGTACCGTCCTTGGCGATCAGCTCGATTTTCACAGCGTCAGCGGCGTCGATCAGGGCAGCTTTTTCGCTGCCGTAGAAATCGCCGGTGCTCATATGCGCAACGTGGGATTTGGAATCTGTGGCCCAGGCGCCCATTTTGTGCGGGTGCTTGCGCGCATAGTTCTTGACCGACAGCGGAGCACGACGGTCGGAGTTGCCTTCGCGCAGAACCGGGTTCACGGCGCTGCCCTTGACCTTGTCGTAGCGTGCCTTGACGTCTTTGTCAGCGTCGCTGGTCACGGTTTCCGGGTAGTCCGGCAGGTTGAAGCCCTGAGCTTGCAGCTCTTTGATTGCGGCTTGCAGCTGCGGAGCCGAAGCGCTGATGTTCGGCAGCTTGATGATGTTGGCTTCAGGCGTAACGGCCAGGTCGCCCAGTTCGGCGAGGTGGTCGGCTACGGCTTTGACACCCAGTTCCTCGGGGAAGCTGGCCAGAAAGCGCGCTGCAAGATAGAAATCGCGGGTTTCCACGGCGATATCTGCCGAGGCGCTGTAAGCCTCGATGATCGGCAGCAGGGAATAGTTG
>NZ_JBIUXX010000150.1:0-2927 GCF_044744235.1 Pseudomonas sp. NPDC087346 | reverse complement strand
ACCTGCTGCCGAAACCTACATAACTCTTTGTTTACCAAGGAGTTTTCCGTTTCGACTGCGCCGGAAGTGGGGCGAATTATAGAGACTCAGAATCTACCGTCAACCGTTAATTTCGCTTTTCTTGCAATACAGGCTTTTTAGTCAGCAAACGCGGGATTCGGCGGGCAACAGCCGGGACACGCAACAAGAGAAGCACAGCACCTATAAAGGCATAGATCGCCCATTCCTTGAGATCAGCACGCACAATCCACAACATATGCAGCAATCCCAGGCCAAGAATCACGTACGCCAACCGGTGCAGCTTCTTCCAGCGACTGCCTAATCGTCGCTGACTGTAGCGATTGGACGTTAGTGCCAACGCCAACAATCCAAGAAACCCAAGCGTACCGACAATAATGTAGGGCCGCTTGCGCAGCTCAACACCCAATTGCGACCAATCGAACCCCAGGATAAATGCCATGTAGCTACATAGATGTAGAACCACGAAAGCAAAACACCAAAGCCCCAACTGGCGCCGGACCGCTATCCACCCTGCCCAGCCGCTGAGCTTTTGCAGAGGCGTCATGCTCAAGGTGATTAATAGAAGCACCAACGTACCCAGCCCCAATCGATCAACCAGCACCTTGCCGGGATCAGGGCCGAGCAAATCCGCGAAAGCCTGATAGAACCAAATCAACGGCCAGATCGCAGCGGCGATAAACACGCCTACACGCCAGAATGGATATCGCATCAGTAGTTCTTCCGCAGATCGAGTCCTTTATATAAAGAAGCGACCTCCTCCGAGTATCCGTTGAACATCTGCGTGTCTCGTACATTCGGCTTGAACAGGCTGTTCGGCAACCGCCGCTCGCGCGCCTGCGTCCAACGCGGGTGATCAACCGTCGGATTCACGTTTGCGTAAAACCCATACTCGTCAGCAGCGATGCTCTGCCAAGTGGTCTTTGGCTGCTCGCTCACCAGACTGATGCGCACAATGGATTTGACGCTCTTGAAGCCGTATTTCCATGGCACAACCAAACGCAGCGGCGCACCGTTCTGATTCGGTAACTCGCGCCCATACATACCCACCGCAAGAATCGCCAACGGGTTCATCGCCTCATCCAGACGCAAGCCTTCTACATAAGGCCAGTCGATCAGAGCGAAACCCGAACGCTGACCCGGCATAGTCTTGGGGTCCTGAAGGGTTTCGAAGCGGATGTATTTAGCATTGGAAGTCGGCTCGACCTGCTTGAGCAGCGCCGAGATCGGAAAACCGATCCACGGGATGACCATCGACCACGCCTCGACACACCGCAGACGATAGATACGCTCTTCTAGCTGATAAGGCTTCATGAAGTCTTCCAGCGCATAACGCCCCGGCTTACCTACTTCACCATCAACCACGACGCTCCACGGCTCGGTTTTCAGTGAGCCCGCATTCGCAGCCGGATCACCCTTATCGGTACCGAACTCATAAAAGTTGTTGTAGTGCGTTGCGTCTTTGTAAGGCGTGACAGCCTCATCCTTGATGTTGACTGCGCCCCATTGGGTAGAAGCAAGCTTTTCGTTGAACCAGGCAGGCGCATTGCCCGCTTCGACGCCGGCATACCGCGCAGCATCTTCGGCACTGGCCCAACGCGGCAGGCTGCTGAGCGCCAGACCGGCAGCGGTGGCTCCGAGCATCTGGCGACGAGAGAGGTAAATGGATTCACACGTGACATCCGACTCATGACAGTCAGATGCTTTGGGGATTTTGATCAGCATGACAACTCCGCAGTTTGGAGGACAGATGCACCCATAGACTGCGGAGTATGAGGGAAATTACATCACTCGGCTTTTTTGTGCCGACGAAGATGCAACAGGTACTGCACCGGGCCGGAAGCGGCGTAGGCAAGGAACACCAGCAACAGAATGCGCGGTGGATCGCTGAACACCACGGCAAACACCAGCACCACTGCGAGGATCGCAACGAAAGGCACTCGCCCTTTCAGGTCCAGCTCCTTGAAGCTGTTGTACTTGATGTTGCTGACCATCAGCATGCCCGCAGCCGCAACCATCAACGCCACCAGGAACGACATCTTCGAACCCTGGATTCCGTAATCGCTGAATGCCCAGACAATCCCCGCCACCACACCGGCAGCCGCCGGACTGGCCAGACCAATGAAGTAACGCTTGTCTGCCGTACCGACCTGAGTGTTGAAGCGCGCCAGACGCAACGCCGCACCGGCTACATAGATGAAGGCAACCATCCAGCCGACCTTGCCCATGTCGCCCAATGCCCAGCCAAATGCCAGCAGCGCCGGAGCCACACCGAAAGCGACCATGTCCGACAGCGAGTCGTACTCGGCGCCGAAGGCACTTTGGGTGTTGGTCATGCGTGCCACACGCCCATCGAGGCCGTCGAGCACCATGGCGACGAAAATCGCGATGGCGGCGAACGCGAAATACTTGCTCGCGTTGGCAGAATCACCCGCACTCAGAGCAGCCTGAGCGCTCATCGAGTTGATGATGGAGTAAAAACCTGCAAACAGATTCGCAGTGGTGAACAGATTCGGCAGCAGATAGATACCACGATGCCGGACTTTGCGGCCTTCAGCGTCGTGCCCTTCCTCGATGTGTTCATCGATAGGCAGCAGGCTTTCGGCGTCAGAAGCCTTGTTCGGCTCTTCGGGACGTTCGCTCATGGACATTACCTTGCAACGGTTTGGAAAAATTCGACAGGTGTCTGGGACGACGGTTCGGCCACAAACGATGCAGCTTTATACCAGAACAGTCAGCCCAAACGAAAAAACGCGGCCGAGGCCGCGTTTTTCGTACAAGGGACGACGACTTAGTTTTTGGCTTTGTCGACGATCTTGTTGGCACCGATCCACGGCATCATGGAGCGCAGTTGCTCGCCGATGATTTCGATACCGTGAGCGGCGTTGTTACGACGCTTGGCGGTCATC
>NZ_JBIUXX010000149.1:0-3104 GCF_044744235.1 Pseudomonas sp. NPDC087346 | reverse complement strand
CGGATGCCGAGCTGGTTGCTGGCAATCTCGAAGCCAACAAGATCTTCAGCGATTTCGAAGACCTCAACGTTCCGACCGTAGCGGCCATCAATGGCATCGCTCTGGGCGGCGGTCTGGAAATGTGCCTGGCGGCGGACTACCGCGTCATGTCCACCAAGGCCAAGATCGGTCTGCCGGAAGTCAAACTGGGCATCTACCCGGGCTTCGGCGGTACCGTGCGTCTGCCGCGCCTGATCGGTGCCGACAACGCGATCGAGTGGATTGCCGCCGGCAAGGAAAACCGTCCTGAAGACGCGCTGAAAGTCGGCGCAGTCGATGCAGTGGTTGCTCCTGAAAAGCTGCAGGAAGCTGCCCTTGAACTGATCAAGCGCGCCATTTCCGGCGAGTTCGACTACAAGGCCAAGCGTCAGCCTAAGCTGGAAAAGCTCAAGCTGAATGCAATCGAACAAATGATGGCTTTCGAAACCGCCAAGGGTTTCGTCGCCGGTCAGGCTGGCCCGAACTATCCGGCGCCAGTTGAAGCGATCAAGACCATCCAGAAAGCCGCGAACTTCGGTCGTGAAAAGGCGCTGGAAATCGAAGCCACAGGTTTCGTCAAACTGGCCAAGACCTCTGCCGCGCAGAGCTTGATCGGTCTGTTCCTGAACGATCAGGAACTGAAGAAAAAGGCCAAGGCCTACGACGAAATCGCCAAAGACGTGAAGCAGGCTGCTGTATTGGGCGCCGGCATCATGGGTGGCGGTATCGCTTATCAGTCGGCCTCCAAAGGTACGCCGATCCTGATGAAGGACATCAACGAGCACGGTATCGAGCAGGGTCTGGCCGAAGCCGCCAAACTGCTGGTTGGCCGCGTTGATAAAGGTCGAATGACTCCAGCGAAAATGGCTGAAGTACTCAACGGCATTCGTCCTACGCTGTCCTACGGCGATTTCGGCCACGTCGACCTGGTGGTCGAAGCGGTTGTCGAGAACCCGAAGGTCAAGCAAGCCGTACTGGCTGAAGTCGAAGACAAGGTCAAAGAGGACACCATCCTCGCGTCCAACACCTCGACCATTTCCATCAGCCTGCTGGCCAAGGCCCTCAAGCGTCCGGAAAACTTCGTCGGCATGCACTTCTTCAACCCGGTGCACATGATGCCGCTGGTTGAGGTTATTCGTGGCGAGAAGTCCAGCGAGCTGGCTGTTGCCACCACCGTTGCCTACGCCAAGAAAATGGGCAAGAACCCGATCGTCGTCAACGACTGCCCGGGCTTCCTGGTCAACCGCGTACTGTTCCCGTACTTCGGCGGGTTTGCCAAACTGGTCAGCGCCGGCGTGGACTTCGTCCGCATCGACAAGATCATGGAAAAATTCGGCTGGCCAATGGGCCCGGCATACCTGATGGACGTGGTCGGTATCGACACCGGTCACCACGGTCGTGACGTTATGGCTGAAGGCTTCCCGGATCGCATGAAGGACGATCGTCGTTCGGCTATCGACGTGCTTTACGAAGCCAAGCGTCTGGGCCAGAAGAACGGCAAGGGCTTCTACGCCTACGAGACCGACAAGAAGGGCAAGCAGAAGAAAGTTGCCGATCCGTCGGTGCTTGAAGTGCTCAAGCCAATCGTTTACGAGCAGCGCGAAGTCACTGACGAAGACATCATCAACTGGATGATGATCCCGCTGTGCCTGGAAACCGTGCGTTGCCTGGAAGACGGCATCGTTGAAACTGCCGCCGAAGCCGACATGGGTCTGGTTTACGGTATCGGTTTCCCTCCATTCCGTGGCGGTGCACTGCGCTACATCGACTCGATCGGTGTTGCCGAGTTCGTTGCCCTGGCTGACCAGTACGCTGATTTGGGCGCGCTGTACCACCCGACCGCGAAGCTGCGCGAGATGGCCAAAACCGGCCAACGCTTCTTCGGTTAAGCGCCCCCAACTAGAGTGAGAGTGAACTTATGAGCTTGAATCCTAGAGACGTCGTGATTGTCGACTTCGGTCGTACTCCGATGGGCCGCTCCAAGGGCGGCATGCACCGCAACACCCGCGCCGAAGACATGTCGGCGCACCTGATCAGCAAATTGCTGGAACGCAACGTCAAGGTCGACCCGAACGAAGTCGAAGACGTGATCTGGGGCTGCGTAAACCAGACCCTGGAGCAGGGCTGGAACATCGCCCGCATGGCGTCCCTGATGACTCAGATCCCGCACACTGCTGCCGGTCAGACCGTCAGCCGTCTGTGTGGCTCGTCGATGAGTGCTCTGCACACTGCTGCGCAAGCGATCATGACCGGTAACGGTGACGTGTTCGTGGTTGGCGGCGTCGAGCATATGGGCCACGTGAGCATGATGCACGGTGTCGATCCGAACCCGCACATGTCGCTGTACGCGGCGAAAGCCTCGGGCATGATGGGCCTGACCGCTGAAATGCTGGGCAAAATGCACGGCATCACTCGCGAACAGCAGGACGCTTTCGGGGTGCGCTCTCACCAACTCGCCCACAAGGCGACCTTGGAAGGCAAGTTCAAAGACGAAATCATCCCGATGCAGGGCTATGACGAGAACGGTTTCCTGAAACTGTTCGACTACGACGAAACCATTCGTCCGGAAACCACCCTGGAAAGTCTGGCGGCTCTGAAGCCGGCCTTCAATCCAAAGGGCGGCACCGTGACTGCCGGTACTTCGTCGCAGATCACCGATGGTGCTTCGTGCATGATCGTGATGTCGGCGCAGCGTGCCCAGGATCTGGGTATCCAGCCTCTGGCAGTGATTCGTTCGATGGCAGTGGCAGGTGTGGACCCGGCGATCATGGGCTATGGTCCAGTTCCGGCTACACAAAAAGCGCTGAAGCGCGCTGGCCTTGGCATCAACGATATCGACTTCTTCGAGCTCAACGAAGCTTTCGCCGCACAGGCTCTGCCAGTGCTGAAAGATTTGAAAGTGCTCGACAAGATGAACGAGAAGGTTAACCTGCACGGCGGCGCGATCGCCCTGGGTCACCCGTTCGGTTGCTCCGGTGCCCGGATTTCCGGCACTTTGCTGAACGTGATGAAGCAGAATGGCGGCACCTTCGGGGGGGCGACGATGTGCTTTGGTCTCGGCCTTGGCATGTCCTCCGTCTTCGTTC
>NZ_JBIUXX010000148.1:262-3136 GCF_044744235.1 Pseudomonas sp. NPDC087346 | reverse complement strand
GAGGACGAGTCAACGCGGTCCAACCCGTTCAGTGTATTGGCGCAGTTAAAGCGTGACCCAAACGTTTAGGAGTTAATCAATTATGGCTGTTCAGCAGAACAAAAAATCCCGCTCTGCCCGTGACATGCGTCGTTCGCACGATGCCCTGACGGCAAGCACTCTGTCTGTAGAAAAAACCACCGGTGAAATTCACCTGCGTCACCACGTATCGCCAGAAGGCGTATACCGTGGCCGTAAAGTGATCGACAAGGGCGCTGACGAGTAATCACTTGTCTGCTCAAGTCATCGCGATTGACGAATTGGCGGGGACTTCGGTCCCCGCAGCATTGTTCAGGCCAGCCTTGCTTGCCTGTCTGCTACGCCCTCGCTGCATCTGACCCTCGTCGGTCAACCCTCCCTACTTGAAGAATTGATCGCTGGCCAATCGGCTGCGGATCGCGCGCGTCTGACGATTTTTCCTGCGTCGGAAGTCATCACCATGGACGAAAAACCTGCCCAGGCCTTGCGCGGCAAGCCGGATTCGTCGATGCGTGTCGCCCTTGAACTGGTGCGTGACGGCAAGGCTCAGGCCTGTGTCAGTGCCGGTAATACCGGTGCGCTGATGGCTTTGTCGCGATTTGTCCTCAAGACGTTGCCGGGCATTGATCGTCCGGCGATGGTTGCCGCGATACCGACGCAGAAGGGCTATTGCCAGTTGCTCGATCTTGGCGCCAACGTCGATTGCAGTGCCGAGCACCTGTTGCAGTTCGCGGTGATGGGCTCGGTAGCGGCGCAGACGCTGGGTATTTCCCGTCCGCGAGTCGCGTTGCTGAACATTGGCACCGAAGACATCAAGGGCAATCAGCAGGTCAAGCTGGCGGCGACCTTGTTGCAGTCGGCGCGGGGGATCAATTACATCGGTTTCGTCGAAGGTGATGGCTTGTATCGCGGCGAAGCGGATGTGGTGGTTTGCGACGGATTTGTCGGCAATATCCTGCTCAAGTCCAGCGAAGGGCTTGCGACGATGATCGCTGCGCGCATCGAGGCGCTGTTCCGCAAAAACCTCGCTACCCGCGTTGTGGGTGCCTTGGCGTTGCCGCTGATGAAGCGCTTGCAGGCTGATCTGGCGCCGGCGCGACATAACGGCGCAAGCTTTCTCGGGTTGCAGGGGATTGTGGTGAAAAGTCACGGTTCGGCCGGGGTACAGGGCTTTCAGAGCGCGATTCAACGTGCGCTGATCGAGATTCAGGAGAATCTTCCCGAGCGTCTCCACGGTCGTCTGGCGGATTTGTTGTCTTAGGCGTTTTCGTCGGACAATGCTTAAATGTGACCGCCCGGTTCAAAGGGCCATCCAACTGTCAGTTTCTTGCGTCCCTCAGTGGGACGTCATTTTCCGACGACAAGATCATTAGGGGCTTGTTACATGTCTGCTTCCCTCGCATTCGTCTTTCCAGGACAGGGTTCGCAGTCCCTCGGCATGCTGGCCGAGCTGGGCGCGCAATACCCGCTGATCCTCGAAACTTTCAAAGAAGCATCCGATGCTCTGGGCTACGACCTGTGGGCACTGACCCAGCAGGGTCCGGAAGAATCGCTGAATCAAACCGACAAAACCCAACCGGCCATTCTGACCGCCTCGATCGCCTTGTGGCGTCTGTGGCTGGCTGAAGGTGGTGCGCGTCCTGCTTTTGTTGCGGGTCACAGCCTGGGCGAATACAGCGCGCTGGTTGCTGCTGGCAGCCTGACCCTGGCTGACGCGGTGAAGCTCGTCGAGCGCCGTGGTCAGTTGATGCAGGAAGCTGTTCCGGCCGGGCAGGGCGGCATGGCCGCGATCCTCGGCCTGGAAGATGCCGATGTACTGGCAGCCTGTGCTGAAGCAGCGCAGGGCGACGTGGTCAGCGCCGTCAACTTCAACTCCCCGGGCCAGGTAGTGATTGCCGGTGCCAAGGCTGCGGTTGAGCGTGCCATCGAAGGTTGCAAGGCGCGTGGCGCCAAGCGTGCCATGCCGCTGCCGGTCAGCGTGCCGTCGCATTGCGAGCTGATGCGTCCGGCGGCCGAGCGTTTTGCCGAATCCATCGCCGCCATCAACTGGCAGGCGCCGCAGATCCCCGTGGTACAGAACGTCAGCGCGCAAGTGCCGGCGGATCTGGAAACCCTCAAGCGTGATCTGCTCGAACAACTGTACAAGCCAGTGCGCTGGGTCGAATCCGTTCAGACCCTGGCTGGCAAAGGCGCGACCAATCTGGTCGAGTGCGGCCCAGGCAAAGTACTGGCCGGCCTGAACAAGCGTTGCGCCGAAGGCGTTGCGACCTCCAACCTCAATACCCCAGATGCTTTCGCTGCCGCCCGTGCAGCGCTGGCCTGAATCAGGAGAAACTTGCATGAGTCTGCAAGGTAAAGTTGCACTGGTTACCGGTGCGAGCCGTGGCATTGGCCAGGCTATCGCGCTGGAACTGGGCCGTCAGGGCGCCATCGTTGTTGGCACTGCCACCTCCGCCAAAGGCGCCGAGGCAATCGCCGCTACGCTGAAAGAGCACGGCATTCAGGGCACTGGTCTGGAACTGAACGTCACCAGCGACGAATCCGTCGCTGCAGTGATCGCGACCATCCAGCAGCAGTTCGGTGCACCGGCGATTCTGGTCAATAATGCCGGCATCACCCGCGATAACCTGATGATGCGTATGAAAGATGACGAATGGTACGACGTGATCGATACCAATCTGAACAGTCTGTATCGCCTGTCCAAGGGCGTTCTGCGCGGTATGACCAAAGCCCGTTGGGGCCGAATTATCAGTATTGGCTCGGTGGTGGGTGCCATGGGCAACGCAGGCCAAGTAAACTATGCAGCCGCCAAGGCCGGTCTGGAAGGTTTCAGCCGTGCAATGGCGCGTGAAGTCG
>NZ_JBIUXX010000148.1:0-252 GCF_044744235.1 Pseudomonas sp. NPDC087346 | reverse complement strand
GCGGCGATCGACACCGATATGACGCGCGAACTGCCTGAAGCACAGCGTGAAGCCTTGCAGACGCAGATTCCGCTGGGTCGTCTGGGACAAGCTCAAGAGATCGCTTCTGTGGTCGCTTTTCTTGCATCCGACGGTGCGGCATACGTCACTGGGGCTACAATCCCGGTGAACGGTGGGATGTACATGTAAGTAAAATGTGACGGATTGCTTCAAAAAAATGTCATACGAGCTGTCTAAAATCCGTTATAAAGC
>NZ_JBIUXX010000147.1:0-3261 GCF_044744235.1 Pseudomonas sp. NPDC087346 | reverse complement strand
AGTGAGGATTTGACCCATGTTCAAATATATTGGCGACATCATTAAGGGTACCGGTACCCAGTTGCGCAGCCTGGTCATGGTCTTCGGCCATGGCTTTCGCAAGCGTGACACCCTGCAATACCCGGAAGAAGCGGTCTACCTGCCACCGCGTTACCGTGGCCGCATCGTTCTGACCCGCGACCCCGATGGCGAAGAGCGTTGCGTAGCCTGCAACCTGTGCGCCGTGGCTTGCCCGGTAGGTTGCATCTCGCTGCAAAAAGCTGAAACCGAAGACGGTCGCTGGTACCCGGACTTCTTCCGTATCAACTTCTCGCGCTGCATTTTCTGCGGTCTCTGCGAGGAAGCCTGTCCGACCACCGCAATCCAGTTGACTCCGGATTTCGAGATGGCCGAGTTCAAACGTCAGGACCTGGTGTACGAGAAAGAAGATCTTTTGATCTCCGGCCCCGGCAAAAACCCTGATTACAACTTCTATCGTGTTGCAGGTATGGCAATCGCTGGCAAGCCGAAAGGCGCCGCCCAGAACGAAGCCGAACCGATCAACGTGAAGAGCTTGCTGCCTTAAGGAAGAACGATGGAATTCGCTTTCTATTTCGCATCGGGTATCGCTGTTGTGGCCACGCTACGTGTGATCACCAACACCAACCCCGTGCACGCCCTGCTCTACCTGATCATCTCGTTGATCGCCGTGGCCATGACCTTCTTCGCACTCGGCGCGCCGTTCGCCGGTGTGCTGGAAGTGATCGCCTACGCCGGCGCCATCATGGTGCTGTTCGTGTTCGTGGTGATGATGCTGAACCTGGGGCCTGCCTCGGTTCAGCAAGAACGCGTGTGGCTCAAACCGGGCATCTGGATCGGCCCGGTCGTGCTCGCAGCGCTGCTGCTGGCTGAACTGCTGTATGTGCTGTTCAGCCATTCCAGTGGCGCCGCCATTGGTCAAACCACTGTGGACGCGAAAGCCGTGGGCATCAGCCTGTTCGGTCCGTACCTGCTGGTGGTCGAACTCGCCTCGATGTTGCTGCTCGCCGCAGCCGTCACGGCGTTCCATTTGGGCCGCAACGAGGCGAAGGAGTAATTCATGCCTGCTATCCCTCTCGAACATGGTCTGGCGGTTGCCGGCATCCTGTTCTGCCTCGGCCTGGTTGGCCTGATGGTTCGCCGTAACATTTTGTTCGTGTTGATGAGTCTGGAAGTGATGATGAACGCCTCTGCCCTGGCCTTCATCGTTGCGGGCGCCCGTTGGGGCCAGCCGGATGGACAGATCATGTTCATCCTGGTGATCAGTCTGGCAGCCGCCGAGGCCAGTATTGGTCTGGCGATCCTGCTGCAACTGTATCGCCGCTTCCACACGCTCGATATCGACGCTGCCAGTGAGATGCGCGGATGAACCTACTCTTTCTGACTTTCGTATTCCCTCTGATCGGGTTCCTGCTGCTGTCGTTTTCTCGCGGCCGCTTCTCGGAAAACCTCTCGGCGCTGATCGGTGTCGGCTCCATCGGCTTGTCTGCCATCGTCGCGGCTTACGTGATCTGGCAATTCAACGTCGCGCCACCGGAAGGTGGCGCCTATGTCCAGGTGCTGTGGCGCTGGATGTCGGTGGAAGGCTTCCAGCCTGACTTCGCGCTGTACCTGGATGGTCTGGCTGTGACCATGCTCGGTGTGGTCGTCGGCGTGGGCTTCCTGATCCACATGTTCGCCTCCTGGTACATGCGCGGTGAAGCCGGTTACTCGCGCTTCTTCGCCTACACCAACCTGTTTATCGCGAGCATGCTGTTCCTGATCCTCGGCGATAACCTGCTGTTCATCTACTTCGGTTGGGAAGGCGTAGGCCTGTGCTCGTACCTGTTGATCGGTTTCTTCTACAGCAACCGCAACAACTTTTTATCCGCACTCTAAGGATTTATAGTGACAGGTTTAGTCGATGTTTTCATTTTCATTGGCCTGTTCATCCTGTTCCAGCAACTGGGCACGCTGAACGTCCAGGAACTACTGGTGAAGGCGCCTCAGCACTTCCAGGCAGGCGACTTCTGGATCGTTCTGGCAACCCTGATGCTGCTGGGCGGCGCGGTCGGTAAATCGGCGCAACTGCCACTGCAAACCTGGCTCGCGGATGCGATGGCCGGCCCTACCCCGGTTTCGGCACTGATCCACGCCGCAACCATGGTTACCGCTGGTGTCTACCTGATCGCCCGTACCCACGGTCTGTTCGCCCTGGCGCCGGACATCCTGCACCTGGTCGGCATCGTTGGTGGTGTGACGCTGGTGCTGGCAGGTTTCGCCGCGCTGGTACAAACCGACATCAAACGTATCCTCGCCTACTCGACCATGAGCCAGATCGGCTACATGTTCCTGGCGCTGGGTGTTGGTGCATGGGATGGCGCGATTTTCCACCTGATGACCCACGCCTTCTTCAAGGCCCTGCTGTTCCTTGCTTCCGGTGCGGTGATCGTTGCCTGCCACCACGAGCAGAACATCTTCAAGATGGGCGGTCTGTGGAAAAAACTGCCACTGGCCTACGCCAGCTTCATCGTCGGCGGCGCGGCACTGTCTGCCCTGCCACTGGTCACCGCAGGCTTCTACTCCAAGGACGAAATCCTCTGGGAAGCGTTCGCCAGCGGCAACCACGGTCTGCTTTACGCAGGTCTGGTCGGTGCGTTCATGACTTCGCTGTACACCTTCCGCCTGATCTTCATCGCGTTCCACGGTGAAGCCAAGACCGAAGCCCACGCAGGTCACGGCATCACTCACTGGCTGCCACTGTCGGTGCTGATCGTGCTGTCGACCTTCGTCGGCGCGATGATCGTTCCACCGCTGCACGGCGTACTGCCAGAAAGCGTTGGGCATGCCGGCGGCGAAGCCAAGCACAGTCTGGAAATCGCTTCGGGCGCCATCGCCCTGGCCGGTATCCTGCTGGCCGCGCTGCTGTTCCTCGGCAAGCGTCGCTTCGTGACTGCCATCGCCAACAGCGGCATCGGCCGTTTCCTTTCGGCCGGGTGGTTCGCAGCCTGGGGCTTCGACTGGATCTACGACAAACAGTTAGTCAAGCCGTACCTAGCGATCAGCCACATGCTGCGCAAAGACCCGCTCGACCAGACCATCGGTCTGATCCCGCGTATGGCCAAGGGTGGTCACACTGCCCTGAGCCGCACCGAGACCGGTCAACTGCGTTGGTACGCTGCTTCGATGGCTGCTGGTGCCGTGCTGGTCATTGGCGCCATCGTGCTGGTAGCGGTCTGATATGAACCTTGCGAATTTGCGAAA
>NZ_JBIUXX010000146.1:2562-3263 GCF_044744235.1 Pseudomonas sp. NPDC087346 | reverse complement strand
CACAAAGAGACCCTGGTCAGCGACACCGCCCTGGAAGATACCCTGGCCGAGTCCCTGAAGTTTGAAGGTGAGAAGTTCTCCCGTGCGCCAGTCGAGACCGTAATGGGCCACGTTGACCATGGTAAGACGTCGCTGCTCGACTACATTCGTCGTGCCAAGGTAGCTGCTGGCGAAGCCGGTGGTATCACCCAGCACATCGGTGCGTACCACGTTGAAACCGAACGCGGCATGGTCACCTTCCTTGATACCCCAGGTCACGCCGCGTTTACCGCAATGCGTGCCCGTGGTGCGAAGGCGACCGACATCGTGATCCTGGTAGTTGCAGCGGACGACGGCGTGATGCCGCAAACCATTGAAGCTGTCCAGCACGCCAAGGCCGCTGGTGTTCCACTGGTTGTTGCAGTGAACAAGATCGACAAGCCGGGCGCCGATCTCGATCGCATCCGTAGCGAACTGTCGGTTCACGGCGTGACTTCGGAAGAGTGGGGCGGCGACACCCCGTTCGTATCGGTTTCGGCGAAAGTCGGTACCGGCGTGGACGAGTTGCTCGAAGCTGTCCTGCTGCAAGCTGAAGTACTTGAACTCAAAGCAACCCCATCGGCCCCAGGTCGCGGTGTTGTGGTTGAATCGCGTCTCGACAAAGGTCGTGGCCCGGTTGCAACCGTTCTGGTTCAAGACGGTACCCTGCGCCAAGGCGACAT
>NZ_JBIUXX010000146.1:2148-2552 GCF_044744235.1 Pseudomonas sp. NPDC087346 | reverse complement strand
GCTTCTTTGAACGGCAAGCCAATCAAAGAAGCCGGTCCTTCCATCCCTGTCGAGATCCTCGGCCTGGACGGCACCCCGGACGCTGGCGACGAGATGAGCGTGCTGTCGGATGAGAAGAAAGCCCGTGAAGTGGCTCTGTTCCGTCAAGGCAAGTTCCGCGAAGTCAAACTGGCTCGCGCTCATGCTGGCAAGCTGGAAAACATCTTCGAAAACATGGGTCAGGCAGAGAAGAAGACGCTCAACATCGTCCTCAAATCTGATGTCCGTGGTTCGTTGGAAGCTTTGCAGGGCGCTCTGAATGGCCTGGGCAACGACGAAGTGCAAGTGCGCGTAGTCGGCGGCGGCGTCGGTGGTATCACCGAATCCGATGCCAACCTGGCACTGGCTTCCAACGCTGTACTGTT
>NZ_JBIUXX010000146.1:0-2138 GCF_044744235.1 Pseudomonas sp. NPDC087346 | reverse complement strand
AATCACAAAAACCCATACCAAAAATCAACATGATACAAAAGATCAAAAGTTAGGAATAAACATGATATCCGATGCTGGCGCACGGAAGATCGTCGAGCAGGAAGGTCTGGATATGCGTTACTACAACGTGATCTACGACATCATCGAAGACGTCAAGAAAGCCCTGACCGGTATGCTCGGCAGCGATGTTCGCGAGAACATCCTGGGTATCGCCGAAGTGCGTGACGTGTTCCGTTCGCCGAAGTTTGGCGCGATCGCCGGTTGCATGGTTATCGAAGGTGTTGTTCACCGTAACCGTCCAATCCGTGTACTGCGTGAAGACATCGTTATCTTCGAAGGCGAGCTGGAATCCCTGCGCCGCTTCAAGGATGACGCTTCCGAAGTACGTGCCGGCATGGAATGCGGTATCGGCGTGAAGAGCTACAACGACGTCAAAGTCGGTGACAAGATCGAAGTCTTCGAGAAGGTCCAGGTTGCTCGCAGCCTCTAACTCGCGCACTTCAGGAGCCGTGATGGTCGGCCGCACTCCAATGTGCGGCGCATCACCCGGACTCTAAACGCAACGCCCGGTCTGGCATTTGTCAGGCCGGGCGTTTGCCGCTTTCAGACCTTGCGGGTTTCACCGCTGGGCAGTTACAGGTAACAAAATCATGGCAAAAGAATACAGCCGTACCCAACGTATCGGCGATCAGATGCAGCGTGAGCTGGCACAACTGATCCGTCGTGAAGTCAAAGACCCGCGCGTCGGCCTGGTCACCATTACCGCTGTGGAAGTCAGTCGTGACGTCGGTCACGCGAAGATTTTCATCACCGTGATGGGGCAGGACAACGCCGAAGACATCGCGCAAAGCATCAAGGTGCTGAATGCCGCCGCAGGTTTCCTGCGTATGCAACTGGCCCGTGAAATGAAGCTGCGCAGCGTGCCGCAATTGCACTTCCACTACGACGAAAGCGTCGTGCGTGGTGCGCATCTGTCGGCCCTGATCGAACGTGCCGTGGCTGAAGATAATCAGCACGTGGTTGCGGCTGAACCTGAAGACACCAAGGAGTAATTCGGTGGCTCAGGTCAAACGTATCCGTCGTAACGTCAGTGGCATCATCCTGCTGGACAAGCCGTTGGGCTTCACTTCCAACGCCGCGCTGCAGAAGGTTCGCTGGTTGCTCAACGCCGAGAAGGCCGGTCACACCGGCAGTCTCGACCCGCTGGCCACCGGTGTGTTGCCGCTGTGCTTCGGCGAGGCGACCAAGTTCTCGCAATACCTGCTCGATTCCGACAAGGGTTATGAAACCCTGGCGCAACTGGGCAAGACCACCACCACGGCAGATGCCGAAGGTGAGGTTTTGCAGGAACGCCCGGTGACCGTTGGTCGTGCCGATATGGAAGCTGCTCTGCCGAAATTTCGTGGGCAAATCAGTCAGATACCGCCGATGTACTCGGCGCTCAAGCGTGATGGTCAGCCGCTGTACAAGCTGGCCCGTGCAGGCGAAGTAGTGGAGCGCGAACCGCGTTCTGTTACTATTGCGCGCTTGGAATTACTGGCCTTCGAAGGCGATACTGCGCGTCTTGCGGTGGATTGCAGCAAGGGCACCTATATTCGTACCCTCGTGGAGGATATTGGTGAGCAACTCGGTTGTGGTGCGTACGTCGCTGAATTGCGCCGTACCCAGGCCGGGCCTTTCACCCTGGCGCAGACCGTGACCCTCGAAGAGCTGGAAGCGGTACATGCCGAAGGCGGCAACGAAGCGGTTGATCGTTTCCTGATGCCATCGGACAGCGGCTTGCTGGACTGGCCGCTGCTGCACTTCTCCGAAGCGAGCGCGTTCTACTGGCTCAACGGCCAGCCGGTGCGTGCCCCGGATGCTCCGAAGTTCGGCATGGTGCGGGTACAGGATCATAACGGTCGCTTCATCGGTATCGGTGAAGTGAGCGAAGACGGGCGCATCGCGCCGCGTCGACTGATTCGGTCAGAATGACCGAACGAGGGTGGCTGTTAACAGGCACGGTCACTACTCATTTTTAGATACAGGGATTTGTCCCTGGCCTGTTGAAGCTGTTTCTTTGAAACAGTTTCCTGATAAAAGGATTGCCTCATGGCTCTCGACGTTCAAGAAAAAGCTCAAATCGTAGCTGACTACCA
>NZ_JBIUXX010000145.1:461-3423 GCF_044744235.1 Pseudomonas sp. NPDC087346 | reverse complement strand
CAGCTTTCGTCAAAGCCCCCATACGTCACTTCCTTAACGTGGCGTTCAACCTTTGTTCGAGCGAGGTGAGGATATTTTGCGTCGTCGAATTCACCTCATCGTCATTAAGAGTGCGCGATGGATGCTGCCAGGTCAAGCCAACTGCAAGGCTTTTTCTATCAGGATCAATGCCTTTACCCTGATAAACGTCAAACAGCCTTAGATCAGTGAGCCATTCGCCTGCATTTTCACGGATTACGTCCAATACAGCCGAGGCCGCAACGTCGGTATGCGCGATCAGTGCAAGGTCACGACGCACTTCAGGAAAGCGCGACAACTCGTGGAATTTAGGCATTTTCCCCAGCGCAACTTCGGCCAGAACCAGCTCGAAGACGAAGACTGGACGGTCCAGACCCAACGTTTTCGACAATTCAGGGTGAATTGCGCCGATGAAACCGACTTCGCGCCCTTCCCGCTCGATGCGCGCGGTTTGACCCGGGTGCAGCGCCGGGTGTTTGCCCGGAGTGAAAGTGAACGAATCCAGCGCGCCAGCGAAGCCCAGCAATGCTTCCACGTCAGCCTTGACGTCGAAGAAGTCGACGGTATCGCGACCCTGCGCCCAGCCTTCCGGCAGACGGCTGCCGCAAACCACACCGGCGAGCATTGGCTCTTGCTTCAGGCCTTCCAGCTGACCGATAAAGCGCAGACCGCTTTCGAACAGACGGACGCGATCCTGCTGGCGGTTCAGGTTGTGCTGCAACGACTTGATCAGACCTGGCCACAACGACGAACGCATGGCAGCCATGTCGTTGGAAATCGGATTAGCCAGCAACAGCGGCTCGACGCCAGGGTTGAACAGTTCGAACTGCTTGGGATCGATGAAGCTGTAAGTGATCGCTTCCTGATAACCACGGGCCACCAGCAGGCGACGCAGTTCAGGCAGATCGCTACGTGCTTCAGCCTTCGCTTGTGGTGCCAGGCGAGCTTGCGGATAACGGACCGGCAGACGGTTGTAACCGTACAGACGGGCCAGTTCTTCGATCAGATCGACTTCCAGGCTGATATCGAAGCGATGGCTTGGTACTTCTACGCCCCACTGCCCTGCACCGTCAGCAGAAATATTCAGACCCAAGGCGCTGAGCAGACGCTCGACCTGTGCCGAATCCATTTCCATGCCGAGCATCTGAGTGATACGTGCGGCACGCAAGGTGATCGGGGCAATCGACGGCAGATATTGCTCGTTGACGGTCTCGATGATCGGGCCGGCTTCACCGCCAGTGATTTCCAGCAGCAGGCCAGTGGCGCGCTCCATGGCTTCACGGGCCAACTGCCAGTCGACGCCACGCTCGTAGCGGTGCGACGCATCGGTGTGCAGGCCATAGGAGCGAGCCTTGCCAGCAACAGCGATCTGGTCGAAGAACGCACTTTCCAGGAATACATCGCGAGTCGTCGCGCAAACACCGCTGTGCTCGCCACCCATCACACCGGCAATTGCCAGCGCGCGGGTGTGGTCAGCAATCACCAGCGTATCGCTACGCAGGCTGACTTCCTGACCGTCGAGCAATACCAGTTTCTCGCCTTCTTCCGCCATGCGTACACGGATGCCACCATTGATTTCGGCGAGATCGAATGCGTGCAGTGGCTGACCCAGTTCAAGCATCACATAGTTGGTGATGTCGACGGCAGCGTCGATGCTGCGTACGTCGGCGCGACGCAGGCGCTCGACCATCCACAGCGGCGTCGGTCTGGACAGATCGACATTGCGGATTACACGACCCAGGTAACGTGGGCACGCAGAGGGTGCCAACACTTCTACAGAACGCACTTCGTCGTGTACGGCAGGAATGGTCATCACCACCGGACGGGTGACCGGAGCGGCGTACAGCGCGCCGACTTCACGAGCCAGACCGGCCAGGGACAGGCAGTCGCCACGGTTCGGGGTCAGGTCGACCTCGATGCTGGCGTCTTCCAGATCCAGATAAACGCGGAAATCTTCGCCTACCGGCGCATCGGCCGGCAGTTCCATCAGGCCGTCATTGCCTTCACCGACCTGCAACTCGGACTGCGAGCACAGCATGCCGTTGGACTCAACGCCGCGCAGCTTGGCCTTCTTGATCTTGAAGTCGCCCGGCAGTTCGGCACCGATCATCGCGAATGGAATCTTCAGGCCCGGACGCACGTTAGGCGCACCGCACACGACCTGGAAAGTTTCCGCGCCATTGCTGACCTGGCAAACACGCAGCTTGTCGGCATCCGGATGCTGCTCGGTGCTCAGCACCTCGCCCACCACAACGCCACTGAATACACCGGCGGCCGGGGTCACGCTATCGACCTCCAGACCCGCCATCGACAGACGAGCAACCAGCTCATCGCGATTTACCTGCGGGCTAACCCAGCCGCGCAGCCATTGTTCACTGAATTTCATCCTGCTCTCCTAAGAATTCGTTACGACTAGCGAAATTGCGCGAGGAACCGCAAGTCGTTGTCGAAGAACAGACGCAAGTCGTTCACACCGTAACGGAGCATGGCCAGACGCTCGACGCCCATGCCGAAGGCAAAGCCGGAGAACTCTTCCGGATCGATGCCGGACATGCGCAGCACGTTCGGGTGCACCATGCCGCAGCCCATCACTTCCAGCCAGCCAGTCTGCTTGCAGACGCGGCAGCCTTTACCGCTGCACATCACGCATTCCATGTCGACTTCAGCGGATGGCTCGGTGAACGGAAAGTAGGACGGACGGAAACGCACGGCCAGTTCTTTTTCGAAGAACACCCGCAGGAACTCTTCGATGGTCCCTTTGAGGTCGGCGAAATTGATGTCGCGATCAACCAGCAGGCCTTCGACCTGGTGGAACATCGGCGAGTGGGTGATATCTGAGTCGCTACGGTACACACGGCCTGGGCAGACGATGCGGATCGGCGGCTGTTTCGATTCCATGGTGCGGACCTGTACCGGCGAGGTATGGGTGCGCAACAACAAGTTA
>NZ_JBIUXX010000145.1:0-451 GCF_044744235.1 Pseudomonas sp. NPDC087346 | reverse complement strand
AATAAAACCGAATAATAGGTCACAAACAAAAACTTCACATAAAAATAGAAGGATTCCTAAAAAGAACCGGCCGGGTGATGGCCTGGGATGTTGAGCGCCTCGAAGTTGTGATAGTCGTCTTCGACCTCAGGGCCTTCGGCAATGCCGTAGCCGATATGAGTGAAGAACTGTTCGATACGTTCCAGAGTCCGGGTAACCGGATGCAGACCACCGGAGGTCTGACCTCGGCCCGGCAGTGTCACGTCAATCGACTCTGCAGACAGTTTGGCGGCCAGTTCGGCCTCTTCAAACAGTGCCTTGCGCGCATTGAGAACTTCTGTGACACGCTCCTTGGCAACGTTGATCAGGGCGCCGACTTGCGGACGCTCTTCTGCCGGCAAATTCCCCAGGGTCTTCATCACCTGAGTCAATTCACCTTTTTTACCAAGGTAGTGAACCCGGATTTGCTCCA
>NZ_JBIUXX010000144.1:1731-3537 GCF_044744235.1 Pseudomonas sp. NPDC087346 | reverse complement strand
TTGCGCCAGGCCCGCGAAAGCAATGGCTGGTCGCTGGCCGAAGTGGCCCTCAAGCTCAACCTCACCGTGACTTCCCTGAGCAATCTTGAAACCGGCGCTTTCGACAAGCTGCCGGGGCATACCTTTGCTCGCGGCTATATTCGCGCCTATGCCAAATTGCTCGGCATGGATCAGACCGCTCTGGTTCAGCAGTTCGACCAATCCACTGGCACCGACTCTCAGGGCAGCAACGTGCACGCCTTGGGCCGCATCGAAGAGCCGGTGCGGGTTTCCCACACTATTTTGCGTATCGTCAGCCTGTTGTTGCTGATTGCGGTCATCGGCGGTGGTTTCGTCTGGTGGCAGGATCAGACTTCGCAGCGCACCAAGGACCTGATCGGTCTGACGCCGGAGCACGTTGAAGTCGAAGGCGCCGACGGTACTACCCAGATTCATCCGCTGGACGAGCCGGAAGACCAGGCTGTCGCGGAAGGTCAGGCCGAGGGCGCGACCGCTCTGGCACTGCCACAATCGGAAACCGCTGCTGAAGCGCCGGCCGAGGCGACTGCCACTGCACCAGCCACACCAGCGCCAAGCGCTACGCCTGCTGCACCGGTTCATACTCCGGCGCCAGTCGTTGCCAGTCCGGCGACTCCGGCCCCATTTGTTCCGTCCACGCCAGCACCGACCGTTACCGCTCCGGTAGTTCCGGCCGCTCCTGTACCAGCCGCCGTGCCAGTTGCCGGTGAAGGTCAGGTTCAAGTGCAATTCGTTGCCGATTGCTGGACTCAAGTTACCGATGGCAGCGGCAAAGTGCTGTTCAGCGGTCTGAAGCGCAAGGGCGACAGCCTGGCAGTTGCCGGCAAGCCGCCGTTCGCGGTGCGTCTTGGCTATGCCCGTGGCGCGCAGATCAGCTACAACGGCCAGCCGGTCGATGTCACTCCGTTCACCAGTGGCGAGACTGCTCGCCTGAAGTTGGGTCAATAAGTCATGCACGGCGAATCTCCAATCAAACGTCGCGTCTCGCGCAAGATCTGGGTCGGTAACGTGCCTGTCGGCGGCGATGCGCCTATCGCTGTGCAGAGCATGACCAACAGCGACACCAATGATGTCGCTGCCACCGTTGCGCAGATCAATCGTCTGGAAGCCGCTGGCGTCGACATCGTGCGTATCTCGGTGCCGGACATGGACGCTGCCGAAGCGTTCGGCAAGATCAAGCAATTGGTCAAAGTGCCGCTGGTTGCCGACATTCACTTTGACTACAAGATCGCCTTGCGCGTAGCCGAGCTGGGTGTGGATTGCCTGCGGATCAACCCGGGCAACATCGGTCGTGAAGACCGTGTGCGTGCAGTGGTTGATGCGGCGCGTGATCGCGGGATTCCGATCCGGATCGGCGTCAACGCCGGTTCCCTGGAAAAAGACCTGCAAAAGAAATACGGCGAACCGACCCCGGCAGCACTGGTCGAGTCCGCATTGCGTCACGTTGAACACCTTGAGCGCCTGAATTTCCAGGACTTCAAGGTCAGCGTGAAGGCCTCCGACGTGTTCATGGCCGTCGAAGCCTATCGCTTGCTGGCGAAAGAAATCGTCCAGCCGCTGCACCTTGGCATCACCGAAGCCGGTGGATTGCGTTCGGGCACAGTGAAATCCGCCGTGGGCCTAGGTATGCTGCTCGCCGAAGGGATTGGCGATACTATCCGCATCTCGCTGGCGGCCGATCCGGTCGAGGAAGTGAAGGTCGGTTACGACATTCTCAAGTCTTTGCATCTGCGTTCCGGTGGGATCAACTTCTTCGCCTGCCCGAGCTGCTCGCGGCAGACCTTCGCT
>NZ_JBIUXX010000144.1:0-1721 GCF_044744235.1 Pseudomonas sp. NPDC087346 | reverse complement strand
AATAATACCGCATACAAGAACTCAAGCTGACACTGGATTTCACACTTATCGTATTACTTTAAAACTACCCCGGCGAAGCCAAGGAAGCCCATATCGGCTTGACTGGCGGTACGCCAAACCTGATTTACATCGACGGCAAGCCGGCGCAGAAACTGACGAATGACAATCTGGTGGATGAGCTTGAACGCTTGATCCGCCAGAAAGCGGCCGAGAAGGTCGAAGCTGACGCAGCGGTAATCGCGCGCGGCTGACCCTGACTGCAGAGCCGAACGAATTTAAGGATTTATTGTGAGTAAGTCATTGCAAGCCATTCGTGGCATGAACGACATCCTGCCCGAACAGACCCCGCTGTGGCGTTATTTCGAAGGCACCGTCTCGCGTCTGCTGGATAACTACGGTTACAAGCAGATCCGCATGCCGATCGTTGAGTTCACCGATCTGTTCAAGCGTTCGATCGGCGAAGTCACCGACATCGTCGAAAAAGAGATGTACACCTTCGAAGACCGCAACGGCGACTCCCTGACCCTGCGTCCGGAAGGCACCGCGGCCTGCGTGCGTGCAGTGCTTGAACACGGCATCACCGGTGGTGGCCAAGTCCAGAAGCTCTGGTACATCGGCCCGATGTTCCGTCACGAGCGTCCGCAGAAAGGCCGTTATCGCCAGTTCCACCAGATCGGTCTGGAAGTGTTCAACCTCGACGGCCCGGATATTGATGCCGAGCTGATCGTGATGACCTGGCGCCTGTGGGGCGAGCTGGGTATCCGTGATGCGGTCAAGCTTGAGCTGAACAGCCTCGGCACCAGCGAGTCCCGTGCCCGTTATCGTGATGCGCTGGTCGAGTACCTCTCGGCGCACCACGAAAAACTGGACGAAGACAGCCAGCGTCGCCTGAAAACCAACCCGCTGCGCGTGCTCGACACCAAAAATGCCGACACGCAGGCTGTGCTGGTTGATGCGCCGAAAATGGCCGACTACCTCGACGACGAGTCTCGTGTGCACTTCGAAGGCCTCAAGGCGCGTCTGGATGCCGTCGGCATTCCTTACGTCCTGAACCCCAAGCTGGTTCGCGGTCTGGATTACTACAGCAAAACCGTTTTCGAATGGGTCACCGACAAACTCGGTGCCCAGGGCACTGTCTGCGCGGGCGGTCGTTACGACGGTCTGGTTGAGCAGATGGGCGGCAAGCCTACCTCCGGCGTCGGTTTCGCCATGGGTATCGAGCGTCTGGTGTTGATGCTCGAAACCCTTGAGCAGATCCCGGAAGAAATCTCCCGTCAGGTCGATGTCTACCTCTGCGCTTTCGGCGAAGAGGCTGAACTGGCCGGTCTGGCTCTGGCTGAACGTGTACGCGATCTACTTCCAAACCTGCGCCTGCAAGTCAATGCCGGCGCCGGCAGCTTCAAAAGCCAGTTCAAGAAAGCCGACAAGAGCGGTGCGCTGTACGCACTGATCCTCGGTGACGACGAAATGGCCCAGCAAGTGGTAGGTTTCAAACCCCTGCGTGGCCAGGGCGAACAACAAAGCATTGCCTGGGATGCACTCGCTGCGCACCTGGCCACCTGCGTCGTGCAGGGTTGAAGCTGTCAAACAGCCGAATTAGCGATTAAGGAGTATTGGGGTGTCGAGTACCGAAGACGAACAGTTGGCGGATTTGAAGGACTGGTGGACACGCAACGGCAAACCTCTGGTCACCGGCGGCCTGTTGGCGCTGGTCATCGTGT
>NZ_JBIUXX010000143.1:1037-3598 GCF_044744235.1 Pseudomonas sp. NPDC087346 | reverse complement strand
ATGGCCCTTTATATTCCGCCCATTTGCGTTCCATAGTTTTTTTCAGTTTTCGAAATGGCTTTTGCCGCATCCACCGTGGTAAAAACCTAATGAAAAGCGCAGAAATCCGTGAAGCCTTCCTTCGCTTCTTCGAAGAGCAAGGCCACACCCGTGTAGCCTCCAGCTCTTTGATTCCGGGCAACGACCCAACCCTGCTGTTCACCAACGCGGGGATGAACCAGTTCAAGGACTGCTTCCTGGGCCAGGAAAAACGTGCGTACACCCGTGCGACCAGCAGCCAGAAATGCGTGCGTGCCGGTGGCAAGAACAGCGACCTGGAAAACGTCGGTTATACCGCTCGTCACCACACGTTCTTCGAAATGCTGGGCAACTTCAGCTTCGGTGACTATTTCAAGCACGACGCGATCACCTTTGCCTGGACCTTCCTGACCGGCGTTCTGAAACTGCCGAAGGAAAAACTCTGGGTCACTGTCTACGCCTCTGACGACGAAGCGTATGACATCTGGACCAAACAGGTCGGTGTGCCGGTCGAGCGCATGATCCGCATCGGCGACAACAAGGGCGCGCCATACGCCTCCGACAACTTCTGGACCATGGGCGATACCGGCCCGTGCGGTCCGTGCACCGAGATTTTCTACGATCACGGCGACCACATCTGGGGCGGCCCACCGGGTTCGCCGGAAGAAGATGGCGACCGTTACATCGAGATCTGGAACAACGTGTTCATGCAGTTCAACCGCACCGCCGATGGCGTGTTGCATCCGTTGCCAGCGCCGTCGGTGGATACCGGCATGGGCCTGGAGCGGATCAGTGCGGTGATGCAGCACGTCAATTCCAACTATGACATCGACCTGTTCAAGAACCTGCTGAGCGCTTCGGCCGAGGCAATCGGTTGCGAGAACGGCGATCAGTCATCGCTCAAGGTTGTGTCTGACCACATCCGTTCGTGCGGCTTCCTGATTGCCGATGGCGTGCTGCCGTCCAACGAAGGTCGCGGTTACGTGCTGCGCCGGATCATTCGTCGTGCCTGCCGCCATGGCAACAAACTGGGCGCGACCGGCAGCTTCTTCTACAAGATCGTTGCCGCGCTGGTTGCCGAGATGGGCGAAGCCTTCCCGGAACTCAAGCAGCAACAAGCCAACATCGAGCGCGTGCTCAAGGCTGAAGAAGAGCAGTTCTCCAAGACGCTGGAGCATGGCCTGAAGATTCTTGAACAGGA
The DNA here is from genome assembly GCF_044744235.1 of Pseudomonas sp. NPDC087346. NCBI lineage: Bacteria > Pseudomonadati > Pseudomonadota > Gammaproteobacteria > Pseudomonadales > Pseudomonadaceae > Pseudomonas > Pseudomonas sp. NPDC087346. The sequence goes on along the minus strand of NZ_JBIUXX010000143.1, from coordinate 2,379 downwards.
TCTGCTGGACCTCAAAGGCACCGTGGTGCCGGGCGACGTAGTGTTCAAGCTGTATGACACCTACGGTTTCCCGATGGACCTGACCGCTGACATCGCTCGCGAACGCGGCCTGACTGTTGATGAAGTCGGTTTCGAGCGTGAAATGGAAGCCCAGCGCGTTCGTGCGCGCTCGGCCAGTTCGTTCGGTCTGGACTACAACACGCTGGTCAAGGTTGACGTGGCCACCGAGTTCACCGGTTACAAAGCCACCAGCGGTTCGGCAAAAATTGTCGCTATCTATAAAGATGGCCAGTCGGTCGACGTCTTGAATGAAGGCGAAGAGGCGGTGATCGTTCTGAATCAGACGCCGTTCTACGCTGAGTCCGGCGGCCAGATCGGCGATTGCGGTTTCCTTCAGGCGGGCAACGCGCGTTTCGACGTGCGCGACACCACCAAGACCGGCGGCGCATTCCTGCACCACGGCGTGCTGGCTTCGGGCAGTCTGACCGTCGCGGCCCCGGTGGAAGCTCATGTGGATGCCGAAGTGCGTCACGCGACTTCGTTGAACCACTCGGCCACGCACTTGCTGCACGCGGCATTGCGTCAGGTGCTGGGCGAACACGTTCAGCAGAAAGGTTCGTTGGTCGACAGTCAGCGTCTGCGTTTCGACTTCAGCCACTTTGAAGCGATCAAGCCTGAGCAGATCAAAGCGCTGGAAGACATCGTCAACGCCGAGATTCGCAAGAACTCCGCTGTTGAAACCGAAGAGACCGACATCGAAACCGCCAAGAACAAAGGCGCGATGGCCCTGTTCGGCGAGAAGTACGGCGACAACGTGCGCGTGCTGAGCATGGGCGGTGATTTCTCCGTCGAGCTGTGTGGCGGTATCCACGCCAACCGCACCGGCGACATCGGCCTGCTGAAAATCATCAGCGAAGGCGGTGTGGCATCGGGCGTGCGTCGTATCGAAGCCGTCACCGGTGCTGCGGCTCTGGCTTACTTGAACGCTGCGGAAGAACAACTCAAGGAAGCGGCCAGCCTGGTCAAGGGCAGCCGCGACAACCTGATCGACAAGCTGTCGGCTGTGCTGGAGCGCAACCGTCTGCTGGAGAAGCAACTCGAGCAGTTGCAAGCCAAGGCTGCCAGCGCTGCGGGCGACGATCTGTCGGCCTCGGCACTGGACGTCAAAGGCGTGAAGGTTCTGGCCGCTCGTCTGGATGGTCAGGACGGCAAGGCGCTGCTGGCGCTGGTCGATCAACTGAAAAACAAACTCGGCCGCGCAGTGATCCTGCTCGGCGGTGTGCATGAGGAAAAGGTCGTACTTGTTGCAGGCGTGACCAAGGACCTGACTGGGCATCTGAAT
>NZ_JBIUXX010000143.1:0-1027 GCF_044744235.1 Pseudomonas sp. NPDC087346 | reverse complement strand
CCCACTGCCGCAGCAGCCAGCTTCATCAAAACACCCGCTTTGAGTTGGCCCGGCGGGACCAAGGACCAGACGGGCCAACAAAAAACCGGGGGTTTGATGAAGCAGGCTGCTGCGGCAGTGGGCGGGAAGGGCGGTGGTCGTCCGGACATGGCGCAGGGCGGCGGTGTCGACGCCGGCGCACTGGATGGCGCATTGGCGCTGACCGTCCCATTTGTAGAGCAGGGTTTATAAGGCAGTCCGTCGCGCCCGCAGTCTAGTGGCCGGCGCGACGGCTGTTTGAGTGATTATTGCGCGCCCTTCATGGGCAGAGGCGGCTTTGAAATGGCTTTGATCGTACAGAAATTTGGAGGCACCTCAGTTGGCACTGTCGAGAGAATCGAGCAGGTCGCCGACAAGGTTAAGAAATTCCGCGATGCCGGCGATGACCTGGTGGTCGTGCTGTCTGCAATGAGCGGCGAAACCAACCGTCTGATCGATCTGGCCAAGCAAATCAGTGGCGACGAGCAACCGGTTCCGCGTGAACTGGACGTGATTGTTTCCACCGGTGAGCAGGTGACGATTGCCCTGTTGGCTATGGCGCTGATCAAGCGTGGCGTGCCGGCAGTTTCGTACACCGGCAACCAGGTGCGGATTCTGACGGACAGCGCGCACAATAAAGCGCGTATCTTGCAGATTGATGACCAGAAGATTCGCGGTGATCTGAAGGCCGGTCGCGTAGTGGTTGTCGCCGGTTTCCAGGGCGTCGACGAGCACGGCAACATCACCACCCTCGGTCGTGGCGGTTCCGACACTACCGGCGTGGCGCTGGCCGCAGCACTGAAAGCTGACGAATGCCAGATATACACCGACGTCGACGGTGTCTACACCACCGACCCGCGTGTGGTATCCGTGGCTCAGCGTCTGGACAAGATCACCTTCGAAGAGATGCTGGAAATGGCCAGCCTCGGTTCCAAGGTGTTGCAGATCCGTGCGGTGGAATTCGCCGGTAAGTACAACGATCCGCTGCGGGGACAGGGCCTCTAGATGG
>NZ_JBIUXX010000142.1:0-3657 GCF_044744235.1 Pseudomonas sp. NPDC087346 | reverse complement strand
ATGGTTCGTACCTACATCAAGAATGTAGTTAAGGACATCGACGCAAAAGACGCTGAAAAAGCTCAAGCTGCATACGTTCTGGCCGTGCCAGTTATCGACCGCATGGCCGATAAAGGCATCATCCACAAGAACAAGGCTGCTCGCCATAAGAGCCGCCTGAATGGCCACGTCAAAGCACTGAAAACTGCTGCTTAATCGACGTAGTCATTAAAAAACCGACCTTAGGGTCGGTTTTTTATTGCCTGCGATTTGACGAATCCAGCGCAAAAAAATGTAGGAGTGAGCCTGCTCGCGATAGCGGAGTATCAGTCGACATCAATATTGACTGTTACACCCTTATCGCGAGCAGGCTCACTCCTACATTGGTTTTACGCTGTTATTGCTGGACCGGGGCCCACGGCAGGATCGGGATCGCCGTCACCGCATTCTGCGGACTACCTTCGATCAAACGATCGCTATAGACCAGATACACCAGCGTATTGCGCTTCTTGTCGAGGAAACGCACCACCTGCATGGTCTTGAAAACCAGCGACGTGCGCTCCTTGAACACCTCATCGCCATCCTTCAACTCGCCCTTGAAGTTGATCGGACCCACCTGACGGCAAGCGATAGAGGCTTCAGCTCGATCTTCAGCCAAACCCAAACCGCCCTTCACACCGCCAGTCTTGGCGCGCGACAGATAGCAAGTCACGCCCTCGACCTTCGGATCATCAAAGGCCTCGACCACGATCCGGTCATTCGGCCCGACAAACTTGAACACCGTCGACACCTGACCGATTTCTTCGGCCGAGACCAGTAATGGCATTGCCATCAACAGCCCCAACAATCCTTTTGCTACACGCATCGAATTTATCCTTACACCAGAATCAGATTGTCACGGTGAACCAGTTCCGGCTCAGCCATGTAACCCAGCAAGCCGACAATTGCATCCGACGACTGACCGATAATCTTCTGTGCCTCAAGCGCACTGTAATTCGCCAAACCGCGGGCAATTTCACGACCATCCGGCGCCACGCAAACCACCATTTCGCCGCGACGGAAGCTGCCTTGCACCAGCTTCACACCCACCGGCAGCAGACTTTTGTTGCCTTGGGACAGCGCCGAAACCGCGCCATCATCCAGCACCAGTGTGCCACGGGTTTGCAGATGTCCGGCCAGCCACTGCTTGCGCGCCGCGAGCAAGCCTCGCTCAGGCGACAGCAACGTACCAATGCGCTCGCCAGCCTTGAGGCGATCCAATACGCGCTCCAGACGCCCACCAACAATGATGGTGTGCGCACCGGAACGAGCCGCCAGACGCGCCGCACGCAATTTGGTCTGCATGCCGCCACGACCCAACGCTCCACCGGTACCGCCCGCCACCGCATCCAGCGCCGGATCATCGGCGCGCGCTTCGTAAATCAGCTGCGCATCGGGATTGTTGCGCGGATCAGCGTCGAACATGCCATCCCGATCCGTAAGGATCACCAGCAGATCCGCCTCTACCAGGTTGGCCACCAGCGCCGCCAGCGTGTCGTTATCACCAAAACGGATTTCGTCAGTGACCACGGTGTCATTTTCATTGATGACCGGGATGACTTTCAGCTCGACCAGCGCACGTAAGGTGCTGCGGGCGTTCAGGTAGCGCTTGCGGTCGGACAGGTCGTCATGAGTCAGGAGAATCTGCGCCGTGTGCCGGCCGTGCTCGGCGAAGCTTGATTCCCAAGCCTGCACCAGACCCATCTGACCGATAGCAGCGGCCGCCTGGAGCTCATGCATCGCACTGGGTCGTGCGGTCCAGCCCAAGCGACTCATGCCGGCGGCCACTGCCCCGGAGGACACCAGCACCAACTCGACGCCAGCCTCATGCAAGGCCACCATCTGCTCAACCCAGACACCCATTGCCTTGCGATCAAGCCCTTTGCCGTCAGCCGTCAGCAACGCGCTGCCGATCTTCACGACCCAACGCTGCGCACCTGTCACCTTGCTCCGCATCATCTTCAACCTTAGCTTGAGGGCAGCGCGACCCAGCGCTGCCCGTAACGTTATTCTTGATTAACGATTTCCAGATACTAAAACGCCGCTCGATTGAGCGGCGTTTTAGTTTATCGCAACAGATCAGTCACGCACGTAAATGATTTCCGGACCGTCTTCATCATCTACATCTTCTTCGTCCCAATCATCGTCGCCGATGTCATGGACCGACTTCACGCCGCTGCGACGCAGGGCACGCTTGTCGTCCAGCGCCTGCAATTGCGCACGAGCTTCGTCTTCGATGCGCTGATCGAGATCGGCCAGCTCTTCCTTGTACGCCGGATCATTGGCCAGGCGATCAAGACGATCTTCCATGTAGCGCATGATGTCGTGGCACAGACGCTCGGTACCGAGCTTGGAAATAGCCGAGATCACGTAAACCGGACCGGTCCATTCCAGGCGATCAACGATTTCCTTGACGCGAGCATCGTGCTCTTCTTCAAGGATCTGGTCGCACTTGTTCAGCACCAGCCAGCGATCACGCTCAGCCAGGGACGGGCTGAACTTGATCAGCTCGTTGACGATCACTTCAGCGGCATCCGGAGCACTGGTGTCATCCAGCGGCGCCATGTCGACGAGGTGCAGCAGCAGACGCGTACGCGCCAAGTGCTTGAGGAAGCGAATACCCAGACCGGCACCGTCGGAAGCGCCTTCGATCAAGCCCGGAATGTCGGCAATGACGAAGCTCTTCCAGCGATCGACGCTGACCACACCAAGGTTCGGCACCAGCGTGGTGAACGGGTAGTCGGCAACTTTCGGCTTGGCAGCCGACACCGAACGGATAAAGGTACTTTTACCGGCGTTCGGCAAGCCCAGCAGACCAACGTCAGCCAGCACTTTCATTTCCAGTTTCAGGTCGCGCTGCTCACCCGGCTTGCCCGGAGTAGTCTGACGCGGCGCACGGTTGGTACTGGATTTGAAACGGGTGTTGCCCAGACCGTGCCAGCCGCCCTGTACAACCATCAACTTCTGACCAGCCTTGGTCAGGTCGCCGATGACTTCCTGGGTAGCGGAGTCGATCACGGTGGTGCCGACCGGAACCCGCAGGATCAGGTCTTCACCCTTCTTGCCGGTGCAGTCGGTGCTGCCGCCGTTGGAGCCACGCTCGGCATCGAAGTGCCGGGTGTAACGGTAGTCGACCAGGGTGTTGAGGTTTTCGTCGGCCATCATGTAGATGGAACCGCCATCACCGCCATCACCACCGTTCGGGCCACCGTTCTCGATGAATTTTTCCCGACGGAAACTCATGGCGCCATTACCGCCATCACCAGCCTTTACGCGAATCGATACTTCATCAACAAACTTCATAACCAACGCCTCTCGCCATACGGACGAGCCGAAAAACAATCAAGACATAAGACTCTTGCAAAAATGAGCGCAGCGACCCCAAAACACGACCTGCATCGCACGCCGACAGCCCATACAAACAGTTTTGCAAGAGACTCACCCCACAAACGAAAAAGCCCCGTCGCGAGACAGGGCTTTTCCAGCGATTGCGCAATTAAGCTGCGACAACGCTCACGTAACGGCGGTTGAACGCGCCTTTTACTTCAAACTTGATCACGCCTTCGATTTTAGCGAAGAGGGTGTGATCTTTACCCATGCCAACACCGTAACCGGCGTGGAATTGGGTGCCGCGCTGAC
>NZ_JBIUXX010000141.1:0-3928 GCF_044744235.1 Pseudomonas sp. NPDC087346 | reverse complement strand
GCCAGACGCTGGGTTGGAAGTTTCCGGTCGAAGTACTGGTTGATTACCTTCAGCTATCAGCGAGCAACAAACTCGAAACCATTAACTGACTGTTGTACTTGGAACCTGAGGCCGCCCTCTCAAGAACCAAGTGCAGCAGTCAGTTGGTGGTTTCGGGCTTGTTGTTTGCTAACAGCTGAAGGTAGTCAACTATTACTTCTAGCGGACATTTCCAACCCGGCGTCTGGCGTGCTCGAGTGTTCAGCATGACAGCAATTTCGTCCAGTCTCTCCTGGCTGACCAGAGTGAGAACTGTGCCATTTGGCAATAAGTCATTGGTGTTTTCATTACTGCCTCGCTGCCACGAGCGGTGTGGATCGGCGAAGTTGATTTTCATGCCAGTGTGGGCCGTGATTTCGGCGTGACGGACCATTTCACTCTTGGTCGTGTGTCATGGTTTTCAGAAGTGATGGCGCTATGTGCGACATCTCTCAGGTAATAGCTTGAGCCGCTGCAGCGGTGGTCGGTGCGTCGACTGGTGCACTCCACCATAGTGGCGACAGCGGAGCAGTTGTTAGCACCAATGATCAGGTCACTTTCCCAGTGTCCTGGAACAAGGCGCTCTGCGACCTCTGGTGGACGCAAGTGGTTACTGAGCTCGGCAGGATTGCGCTCTCGACGTATGGCGTTCTGGGTTCGCGGTCACCGCTTTGCCTTTACCTTGGCGCAAAGTGGCTGATGAGCTGGCGTTTCAACTCGTCTCGCGGATAGGCGTAAATGGCCAGGTAGCGGGTTTCGTTTACTCACATGTCGCGCGGGGTGATCGGGCCAGATACGGCGTAGTTTGCGGCTACATAGCCAGTTGGGACGATGCGATTCGGCTCATGCCGCAAGCAGCGCACGTGTACTACATCATGCCGCGTCGTCAGTCGCGCTTGTGCTCTGGCTCTGAGCTGTTCCAAGTGATCATAGAAATGTTGCGCATTGGCTGGCCACTCGAGCAAATCGCAATCTTACGACTAATGGTGCTGGTATGACGCCTGAGTAAAATGGCGATAGTTCGCAGAGTGAGTTGTTTGAAGCTGCATCACCATGATGATGACCTGCTCCTCAGTGCTGAGGTCTGTGATCTCGTTGGCATGGCAACACCTTGCATCAGGTGTTGCATTTGTCCTTTAGATCGCCCAATGGAGATAGAGCAAACGACGAGGTTAGTCCGCTCGCAGCGAGGAAAACGCAAATCAGCTACTCAGGTCAGGAGGACGCTGTTGCTGGTGGCTGATCGTCAAGAAGGAAAACCTCAATGACGGGGCTATCAACTAGGAGGGCAGCGAGAAGGTGATCCCATTAATGACACCTTCACAGAAGTAAAGCCGGGATCAGACCGATTCTGAAATCCGCTCGCCGTCGTGGCTACTTCCAGCATGGATGCCTCGACTCCATTTTAAAGAGCTCCAGCAGCTCGCCACATTGTCGACGCAATAGACCAAGCGTGCCGGCCGCCGCCGCAAAGCCGTAATGAAGTCTTGGCCTTGGCGACCATGATGAGGGAGCCCGTCTCATGTTTGTGACCGTAAAGGCTCGCGTCTACTCCGACGCTACGGGCATTAATACGCGGCTTCCGGCGCTATGGACGCCTGTGTTGGAGCACTGGAGCCGCTGCTCGATTACTGCCTCTATCGCAACCACGACCGCAGCTTAGTGTGGATCTCAAAAGTGACCCGTTCAGTGCGAATGCTCCTCGAATACGTGCAAGCCAATGCGGCCGAGCACGACCGCTACCAACTGTTCCAGAACTTCGCCCTGCGGCTTTACACCGGAACGTTCAATCGCGAACGGGCTTTGACCAAAGTAATCTGTACTGAGCGCCGCGCTCACCGCAGGATACCTCGCATACGTTCTCCTGCTTTCTGACGTCTTCGACTGACTCAGCGAGATGCGCCCTGAGGCCGCCCAGATAAATCCTCACTATGCGGACGGAGCCTTCGACCGACAGGCTGACGAGGCTGCTTATCAGTACAGGCGCAGCCAGGCTTTCCTGAGGCACACTTGGGTTGCAAGCGCATGCCCCGTGAAATCCGGGCATCGCGTAAGGTGGCAGCATTTGCCTAAAGTCGAAAAAGACGAACCACCGGCATTCCCGGAAGAGCGCGTTGAGGGACTGCTGATCAAGGAACTTCGCGCGGCGGGACGCTCCGACTATCGCGTCCTGCTCATCACATTGTTACTGCACGGCGGAGGTTTCCGTGAGGCTGAGCCTTTCCACCTCTATATCCTCGACGTGCTTCCGGCCCCCGCGAACCTGTGCCAAGCCAAGGTCATCATCCATCACACGAGCCACAGTGCGGCACCATCTGATCGGCGCGAGGAGTAAGGAAAACCTCGTAAGAGGCTATCGAGCGGAATAACTCGCCCACCATTTCGGCCTAGTACCTCGTACGGAGGTGCTAGACGGCCGGCACTCCGGCTGGAAAGGTGGCCACATGACGCCGTCTACACGGGCAGGTGTATTGGTTTCTGCCCGAGTACGGCGAATGGCTCCTGTAACTCTGGTACCTTTACCTCGAACAGGTCGCGCACTTCGAGCGCGCGACCCTCGCGGTCATCAACCTGTATCGCGAGCCCCTGGATGCCATGTACACGCTCACCCAGTACAACAAAGCGCATCCCGCTGCGTGCAGATGAATTGGTCTTCCTGTAGGCAGGCCCGCACGGACACCGTCACGCCTACGCAACGCAAGTGTGGAGAATCGCTTGCGTCACGAACCCAAGGCAGGAGTCGTATGCGGTAGTTCCGCCCCTACGGATCTGTATGGGGGAGGGCGGTAGGTAACTGCCGTCCCTACCGCGACCCTAGAATCATATAGTGAGAGGTTCAGTGATCAACTGAACTTAATCTGACAGTCATACTAGAAGCCCGACAGCTGTCAGATCATGTTGGCCAGCCTTGTCGCTCTCTATACCTTGCGAGGTTATCCTGCGCTCTTTCCGATTTTGCCTTGAATATATTCATGTCTTTTTTTATAGCATCGCGCTGTACCAGCTCTGACGGGAGGAATAGCCCGCCGGTTGAGTACAGTACCGGGGTCTCTAGTGCGTCAAAGTTCTCCATGGTCTGGTTGTAATCTACCGTCACATCGTGCTCCAACTTAACGTATGCCGTGTCCAGTCCGTTGATCTTCATCGGACTCAATCCTTCGCTCACATCATTGCGTTCTTCTGCGAGCTTACCTAACGCTATAAGCGACGTAGCGCCCTTAGGGGTGAATACATTCAATGCCATTGCAGCAGCCTTCTTGAAGTATGTTTTCTGGCCCTCCGACGACGATGGGTTGTACTCGTCAGCCATATTTTTAGCGTAGTCAATAGAAATATACGGGGTGTTGCCCTTCTTGATTTTTTCCCAGGAAAGTTTAGCAGCCTTAGGTGTAATAGACGGTTCAAGGTTTGTTTCCTTGCCTATTTTTTCCATGACTTTACCGGCTACTGTTTTTGCCGCGAGGGCACCTACGCCAGCGAACACGGCGGTACCTATTCCAGGAAGGACTGCTGTCCCCACCAGTCCTCCTCCGATGCCTGCAGCCACGCCTGCTCCATTGGTCACAATACCTGTCACGACAGTGAACGCACTGGTTTTAGCGGTCGTACGGTTCATGTCCTTTTCTTCAAAAGCGTGTTCCAGCAATGAATTCTGTCTATCTACGGCTTTCATTGCGGAGGACAAATTCTTGACAAAGGTCGTTATTTCTTCACGTCGTTCGGCGTCTGTCTTCGAGAATCCTTCATTATCGATATACCGCAGAGGATTGTTCCCCACAAACGCATACAGGTTCAGCCCATCCACGGTGCCACCCGGATCCGGATTGATCCAGCGCCCCAGCCACGGTGCGTAATAGCGAAAACCGTAGTAATACAACCCGGTCGCATCGCGCTCCTTGCCCGAATAACG
>NZ_JBIUXX010000140.1:0-3967 GCF_044744235.1 Pseudomonas sp. NPDC087346 | reverse complement strand
AAAAATCGCTTGCGTGTATGATACACGTCGTCAAGCTAATAATATAAAACCCAGTAATTTGGGGTATTTTTCATGCAAGCGTATCAGCGCGATTTCATTCGTTTTGCCATCGATCGCGGCGTTTTGCGCTTCGGTGAGTTCACCCTGAAGTCCGGGCGCACCAGTCCTTACTTCTTCAATGCCGGCCTGTTCAACTCGGGTTCGGCCCTGGCGCAGCTGGGTCGTTTCTACGCCGCAGCCATTGTCGAGAGCGGCATTGCCTTCGACGTGCTGTTTGGCCCGGCCTACAAAGGCATCCCGTTGGCAGCAACCACTGCTGTCGCGCTGGCCGAGCATCACGACCGTGACCTGCCATGGTGCTTCAACCGCAAGGAAGCCAAGGCCCACGGCGAAGGCGGTAGTCTGGTCGGCGCGCCGCTGACCGGCGACGTGCTGATCATCGACGACGTGATCACCGCTGGTACCGCTATCCGTGAAGTGATGCAAATCATCGCTTCGCAGGACGGCGCCAAGGCTGCCGGCGTGCTGATCGCCCTGAACCGTCAGGAGCGTGGCAACGGTGAATTGTCGGCCATCCAGGAAGTGGAACGCGATTTCGGCATTCCGGTGATCAGCATCGTTTCACTGAATCAGGTGCTGGAATTCCTCGCCGACGATCCACAACTCAAGCAGCACCTGCCAGCCGTAGAAGCCTACCGCGCCCAGTTCGGCGTGTAACGGCAAGATACTGTGGGAGCGAGCTTGCTCGCGATGGCGTCGTCACGTTCAACATCTTTGTTGATTGACTCACCGCTATCGCGAGCAAGCTCGCTCCCACAGGGATCGCAGGCAAAAAAAGACCCCGCTCAGCCAGGCTGAGCGGGGTCTTTTTGTTTGCGTTGTTGCTTACGGGCGCTTGCGATTGCTGATCAGCGTGCCCACACCGGTATCGGTGAAGATTTCCAGCAGGATCGCGTTCGGTACGCGACCGTCGATGATCAGCGAGCTGCCCACGCCGCCTTGCACCGCTTCCAGTGCACAACGGATCTTCGGCAGCATGCCGCCGTAGATGGTGCCGTCGGCGATCAGGTCGTCGACCTGCTGGGTGCTCAGGCCGGTCAGGACCGTGCCCGACTTGTCCATCAGGCCGGCGATGTTGGTCAGCAGCATCAGCTTCTCGGCTTTCAGCGCTTCGGCAACCTTGCCAGCCACCAGATCGGCGTTGATGTTGTACGACTCGCCGTTCTCACCGACGCCGATTGGCGCGATCACCGGGATGAAGTTGCCTTTGACCAGCAGGTTCAGCAGTTCGGTGTTGATCCCGACTACTTCGCCCACCTGACCAATGTCGATGATTTCCGGTTGGGTCATTTCCGGGGTCTGGCGGGTGACGGTGAGCTTCTTCGCACGAATCAGCCCGGCGTCTTTACCGGTCAGGCCGATGGCGCTGCCGCCGTGACGGTTGATCAGGTTGACGATGCTCTTGTTGACCTGGCCGCCAAGGACCATTTCCACCACGTCCATGGTCGCGGCGTCGGTGACGCGCATGCCGTCGACAAAATGGCTCTCGATCGACAGGCGCTTGAGCAGATCACCGATCTGCGGGCCGCCACCGTGCACGACCACCGGGTTGATGCCCACGGCTTTCATCAAGACGATGTCGCGAGCGAAGCCGGTTTTCAGCTCCTCGCTTTCCATCGCGTTGCCGCCGTATTTGATCACCAGGGTCTTGCCGACATAACGTCGGATGTAAGGCAACGCTTCGGACAGGACCTGGGCGGTGTGGGCGGCGGCTTCGCGTTCGAGGGTCATTCAGGGCTCCGGGTGAATCAGAACGGTAGTTGGAGATCAGGTGCAACGCGTTTCAGTTGGGCGTGGAACACATCCTTGATGCGCTGCAATTCAGCCTCGTCATCGGCCTCGAAGCGCAGCACCAGCACCGGTGTGGTGTTGGAGGCGCGCACCAGGCCCCAGCCTTTGGCGTAGTCGACTCGCACGCCATCGATGGTGGTCAGGTCGGCGCCTGCGCCCCACTGTGCGTCGTGCAGTGCATCAATGATGCTGAATTTGCTCTCTTCGGTCACATGGATATTGATTTCCGGCGTAGAAATATCGTTCGGGAAGGTTGCGAACAACTCTTCTGCCGAGGATTTTTCCTTGCTGAGGATCTCCAGCAGCCGCGCGGCGCTGTAGATACCGTCATCGAAACCGAACCAGCGTTCCTTGAAGAAAATGTGCCCGCTCATTTCACCGGCCAACAGCGCGCCGGATTGTTTCATCTTCTTTTTGATCAACGAATGACCAGTCTTCCACATTAGCGGACGACCACCGTATTCCTTGATCAGCGGTACCAGGCGGCGTGTGCATTTGACGTCGAAGATGACCTCCGCGTCCGGGTTGCGCGCCAGCACGTCGCGGGCGAACAGCATCAGCAGGCGATCCGGGAAGACGATGCTGCCGGTGTTGGTCACTACGCCGACGCGGTCACCGTCACCGTCGAAAGCCAGGCCGAGGTCGGCCTTGGTTTCCTTGACCTTGGCGATCAGGTCGACGAGGTTTTCCGGTTTGCCCGGGTCCGGGTGGTGGTTCGGGAAGTTGCCGTCCACTTCGCAGAACAGCGGGATGACTTCGCAGTTCAGCGCTTCGATCAGTTGCGGGGCGATCACGCCGGCCGCGCCGTTGCCGCAATCGACCACGACTTTCAGGCGACGGGCCAGTTTGATGTCCTGGACGATTTCGGTGTTGTAGCGATCAAGAATCTCGACCTGGGTCACGCTGCCGGTGCCGCTGCTCAGGTTGTTGCTCTTGAGGCGGTCGTGCAGGGCCTGGATCTGTTCATTGGCGAGGGTATCGCCGGCGATAACGATCTTGAAGCCGTTGTAGTTCGAAGGGTTGTGGCTGCCGGTAAGCATCACACCGGATTTGCCGGCCAGTACGTTGGCGGCGTAGTACAGCGCCGGCGTTGGCACCAGGCCGACGTCGCTGACATGGCAGCCGCTTTCGGCGATGCCGCGAATCAGTTCGGCGACCAGCTCAGGGCCGGACAGGCGTCCATCGCGACCGACAGAGACGTTCGGCTCGCCTTGGGCCAGGCTCTGCGAGCCGATGGCGCGACCGATCCAGTAAGCGGTTTCGGCGTTGAGAAATTCCGGCACGGTGCCGCGAATGTCGTAGGCGCGGAAGATGCTGTCAGGCAGCTTTGGGGCAACTTGGGCTGGGGTGCTCATCTGCGGAAATGCTCCATCTCGAAAGTGGCTGGACAGACCGACGAGTCATTCGACGGCAGGCTCAAACTGAAGGGTATGACGGCGTTTTCCACAGAGAGTTCGTGGTGTGAAAGGGCCATGACACCTCGGCTGGCGTGGCTTTCGGCCGGCAAAACCTTGATTTCCGGCAGTAAACCTTTCAGATGAATCTGCGCAAATTTCCCCTGTAGGAGCTGCGGAACGCTGCGATCTTTTGATTGTGATTTTTAAAAACAAGATCAAAAGATCGCAGCCTCCGGCAGCTCCTACAGGGAATGTATTGCAGCGGGTTATTTGGTGCCCGAGTGTCCGAAACCACCAGTGCCACGTTCGGTTTCAACGAACTCTTCAACCATCTCGAAATGCGCCTGCACCACTGGCACCAGTACCAGTTGCGCCAGACGTTCGCCGACCGGCATGGTGAATTCGGTCTGGCCACGGTTCCAGCAGGAAACCATCAGCGGGCCCTGGTAATCGGAGTCGATCAGGCCCACGAGATTACCCAGCACGATGCCGTGCTTATGGCCCATACCCGAGCGCGGCAGGATCAGCGCGGCGAGGTTCGGGTCGCCGATGTAAACCGACAGGCCGGTAGGGATCAGTACGGTTTCACCCGGCTTGATCACGGTGTCTTGTTGCAGCATGGCGCGCAGGTCGAGGCCGGCGGAGCCCGGGGTGGCGTATTGCGGCAGCGGGAATTCGGTACCGATGCGTGGGTCGAGGATCTTGGCTTGCAAAGCGTG
>NZ_JBIUXX010000139.1:0-4096 GCF_044744235.1 Pseudomonas sp. NPDC087346 | reverse complement strand
GATGGTCAGCTTGCCACCGGTCATGCCTTTGCCGACGTAGTCGTTGGCATCGCCTTCCAGGTACATGTTCAGACCGCCTGCGTTCCACACGCCGAAGCTCTGACCCGCAGTGCCCTTGAAGCGGAAAGTGATCGGCGCCTTGGCCATACCCTGGTTGCCATGCTTGCGGGCGATTTCGCCGGAAATCCGCGCGCCAATCGAACGGTCGCAGTTGCAGATATCCAGATCGAACTCGGCACCGCTCATGTCGTTGATCGCCGACGTCGCCAGCTCGACCATTTTCTCGGCCAGCAGGCCCTGGTCGAACGGCGGGTTGCGCTCAACACCGCAGAACTGAGGTTTGTCCGCCGGGATGTGATCGCTGCCGAGCAGCGGGGTCAGATCCAGATGATGCTGTTTGGCGGTCTGCCCTTCGAGGATTTCCAGCAGATCGGTGCGGCCGATCAGCTCTTCGAGGGAACGCACGCCGAGCTTCGCCAGCCATTCACGGGTTTCTTCGGCGACGTAGGTGAAGAAGTTGATCACCATGTCGACGGTGCCGATGTAGTGATCTTTACGCAGCTTCTCGTTCTGAGTCGCAACGCCGGTGGCGCAGTTGTTCAGGTGGCAGATGCGCAGGTATTTGCAGCCCAGGGCGATCATTGGTGCGGTACCGAAGCCGAAGCTTTCGGCGCCGAGGATTGCAGCCTTGATCACGTCGAGGCCGGTTTTCAGGCCGCCGTCGGTCTGTACCCGGACTTTGCCGCGCAGGTCGTTGCCACGCAGGGTCTGGTGGGTTTCGGCGAGGCCAAGTTCCCAAGGAGCGCCCGCGTATTTGATCGAGGTCAGCGGTGAAGCACCGGTGCCGCCGTCGTAGCCGGAAATGGTGATCAAGTCCGCATAGGCCTTGGCCACACCGGCAGCGATGGTGCCAACGCCGGCTTCTGCTACCAGTTTCACCGAGACCAGCGCCTTCGGGTTGACCTGTTTCAGGTCAAAGATCAGCTGCGACAAGTCTTCGATGGAGTAGATGTCGTGGTGCGGCGGTGGCGAAATCAGGGTCACGCCCGGCACTGCGTAACGCAGTTTGGCGATCAGCCCGTTGACTTTACCGCCCGGCAGTTGCCCGCCCTCACCCGGTTTGGCGCCTTGCGCGACCTTGATCTGCAGCACTTCGGCGTTGACCAGGTATTCCGGAGTCACCCCGAAACGACCGGTCGCGACCTGTTTGATTTTCGAGCTCTTGATGGTGCCGTAACGCGCCGGGTCTTCACCACCTTCGCCGGAGTTGGAACGCGCACCGAGGCGGTTCATGGCTTCGGCCAGGGCTTCGTGAGCTTCCGGCGACAATGCGCCCAGCGAGATGCCGGCGGAATCGAAGCGCTTGAGCACCGATTCCAGCGGCTCGATTTCACTGATGTCCAGCGGCTTGTCGAGGGTCTTGACCTTCAGCAGGTCGCGAATCATCGACACCGGACGATTGTCCACCAGCGAGGTGTATTCCTTGAACTTGGCGTAGTCGCCCTGCTGCACGGCGGCTTGCAGGGTGTTGACCACATCATGGTTGAACGCGTGATATTCGCCACCGTGGACGAACTACAGCAGACCGCCCTGCTGGATCGGCTTGCGCGGACTCCAGGCTTCGGCGGCCAGGGCTTTCTGCTCGGCTTCGATGTCGACGAAACGCGCACCCTTGATGCGGCTCGGCACGCCACGGAAGCTCAGCTCGCAAACTTCCTCGGACAGGCCGATGGCTTCGAACAGTTGCGCACCGCGGTACGAGGCGATGGTCGAGATGCCCATCTTCGACAGGATCTTCAACAGACCTTTGGTGATGCCTTTGCGGTAGTTCTTGAACACCTCGTAGAGGTCGCCCAGCACTTCACCGGTACGGATCAGGTCACCCAGCACTTCGTACGCGAGGAACGGATAGACCGCCGACGCACCGAAACCGATCAGCACCGCGAAGTGATGCGGATCGCGGGCAGTCGCGGTTTCAACGAGGATGTTGGAGTCGCAACGCAGACCTTTTTCGGTCAGGCGGTGGTGCACCGCACCGGTAGCCAGCGAAGCGTGGATCGGCAGCTTGCCCGGGGCGATATGGCGGTCGCTCAGAACGATCTGGGTACGACCGGCGCGCACGGCTTCTTCAGCCTGATCGGCGACGTTGCGGATAGCCGCTTCGAGGCCGAGGCTTTCGTCGTAGTTGAGGTCGATGATCTGCCGCTCGAAACCCGGGCGGTCGAGGTTCATCAGCGAGCGCCACTTGGCCGGGGAAATCACCGGCGAGCTGAGGATCACGCGCGAGGCGTGTTCCGGCGACTCCTGGAAGATGTTGCGCTCGGCACCGAGGCAGATTTCCAGCGACATCACGATTGCTTCACGCAGCGGGTCGATCGGCGGGTTGGTGACCTGCGCGAATTGCTGACGGAAATAATCGTATGGCGTACGCACGCGCTGCGACAGTACGGCCATCGGCGTGTCGTCGCCCATCGAGCCAACGGCTTCATAGCCTTGTTCGCCAAGCGGACGCAGTACCTGATCGCGCTCTTCGAACGTGACCTGATACATCTTCATGTATTGCTTGAGCTGATCGACGTCGTAGAAAGCCGATCCGTGGTCGTTGTCTTCCATGGTCGCCTGAATGCGCAGGGCATTCTTGCGCAGCCATTGCTTGTACGGATGACGGGACTTCAGACGGTTGTCGATGGCGTCGGTGTCGAGGATCTGCCCGGTTTCGGTGTCCACGGCGAGGATCTGTCCCGGGCCGACACGGCCCTTGGCGATCACGTCTTCAGGCTGGTAGTTCCAGACACCGATTTCCGACGCAACGGTGATGAAACCATTGGTAGTAGTAACCCAACGCGCCGGGCGCAGACCGTTACGGTCGAGCAGGCACACCGCGTAGCGACCGTCGGTCATGACCACGCCGGCCGGGCCGTCCCACGGCTCCATGTGCATCGAGTTGTACTCGTAGAACTCACGCAGATCCGGGTCCATGGTTTCGACGTTCTGCCACGCAGGCGGAATGATCATCCGCACGCCACGGAACAGGTCGATGCCGCCGGTGACCATCAGTTCAAGCATGTTGTCCATGCTCGAGGAGTCGGAGCCAACACGGTTGACCAGCGGGCCGAGTTCTTCCAGATCCATCAGATCATTGGTGAACTTGGTGCGACGGGCCTGGGCCCAGTTGCGGTTGCCGGTGATGGTGTTGATCTCGCCGTTGTGGGCGAGGAAGCGGAATGGCTGAGCCAGCGGCCATTTCGGCAGGGTGTTGGTCGAGAAACGCTGGTGGAACACGCAGATCGCGGTTTGCAGACGCTCGTCGCTCAGGTCTGGATAGAACGCGGCCAGATCGGCCGGCATCATCAGGCCTTTATAGATGATGGTCTTGTGCGAAAAGCTGCAGATGTAGTGGTCACTGTCGACAGCATTGGTCACCGACGAACGGCGACGGGCGCTGAACAGCTTGACCGCCATGTCCTGGTCGCTCAGGCCTTCGCCGCCGATGTACACCTGCTCGATCTGCGGCAGGCGCTCAAGGGCCAGGCGGCCGAGGACGCTGGTGTCGATTGGCACTTTGCGCCAGCCGATCAGTTGCAGGCCTTCAGCGAGGATCTCGCGGTTCATGTTCTCGCGAGCGGCCTCGGCTTTCACCGGGTCCTGGTTGAAGAAGACCATGCCCACCGCATATTGCTTGGGCAGCTCGACGCTGAAGGCTTCCCGGGCGATGGCACGCAGGAAGGCATCAGGTTTTTGAATCAGCAGACCGCAGCCGTCACCGGTCTTGCCGTCGGCATTAATCCCACCGCGGTGGGTCATGCAGGTCAGGGCCTCAATGGCCGTTTGCAAAAGGGTATGACTGGGCTCGCCCTGCATATGGGCTATCAGGCCGAAACCGCAGTTATCCTTGAATTCATCTGGTTGGTACAGACCTGCTTTCATAGACACTTTCTCACCAGGCTGCCTCTTTTCGAGGCAAATTTCTTTTCAATTCAACCACTTGCGATCCGCGCCGAACGTACGCCGGCTTAGCGGGGGCAAACGGGTGGTCATTGTACACAGCGACACAGAGGCTCACAAATTTGACGACGAACTGTCGCAAATTCATGTC
>NZ_JBIUXX010000138.1:0-4146 GCF_044744235.1 Pseudomonas sp. NPDC087346 | reverse complement strand
AGGTGCGTCGTGAGTGGTTGGCCAATCCCGTGTCAGTCGAAGTCTGGCCAATTGGGCGGTTAACGCGACGTACGCGTCCTGCTTGCTGTGGCTACTTAAGCACTCAGTCAGGAGGAGGAATCAACCGGCGGCTGTGGACGAGATGAAGCGTCTTGATAAAGCCTATTGCTACACAGTCCAGCGGTTGTGCATCTCCACCCTACACGTATCCCTGATAATTCGGGTGCTGCCGCGCGCAGAATCCGCAGCGGGTTGGCATTTACCGTGAGCTCCGAAAGGGGAGGTCACGCATCATGGCTAATTTAGGCGGTGTTTCCGAAGCCTTCGCTCGGGGTCATTCACAGCTGACTGCACTTTGTGAACTGGCCTTGAATGTGTGCCTGCCAAGCGAGTAAAAACTCTGCCGGGCGGTGTAATTCAGGCCTCATGTCACCTGCGCTTGTTACAACTGAAAACTCCACCGTTACGTAGCGAAAGCCCCGTAGGACGGCCTCGCGTCCTGGTGAATTGCGTTGGTCAGGGCCGGTTTTTGACCGTGGTTCCGCTGTCCAGGCCGCTTTTGGCGGCGTTCGCGACTATAGCAGCAATGATTAAGTGCTTCAATTCCATAAAAATTGTTATCATCCGCGGCATGACAACTACTGCCCCTTCGACTCCAAGCGTTCAACTGCTTGAGGTCTCGCCGGAATATGCCGGCCAACGAATCGACAATTTCCTCCTCGCCCGGCTCAAGGGCGTGCCCAAGACCTTGATTTACCGCATTTTGCGTAAAGGCGAAGTGCGTGTGAACAAAGGTCGGATCAAGCCCGAATACAAGCTGCAGGCCGGCGATATCGTGCGCGTGCCGCCCGTTCGTGTGCCTGAGCGTGACGAGCCGGTGCCGCTTGCGCAGGGTCTTTTGCAGCGCCTGGAAGCGTCGATTGTCCATGAAGACAAAGCGCTGATCGTGATCAACAAGCCCGCAGGCATTGCGGTTCACGGCGGTAGCGGCCTGAATTTCGGTGTGATCGAAGCCTTTCGTCAGTTGCGTCCAGACACCAAAGAGCTGGAGCTGGTGCATCGCCTCGACCGCGATACCTCCGGTCTGCTGATGATCGCGAAAAAACGCAGCATGCTCCGGCACTTGCACGAGCAACTGCGCGGCGACGGCATCGACAAGCGCTACATGGCGCTGGTGCGCGGCAACTGGGCGACCTCGATCAAGCAAGTCCGTGCGCCGTTGCTCAAGAGCAATCTGCGCTCCGGCGAGCGCATGGTCGAAGTCAACGAAGAAGGCAAAGAGGCGCTGACCCTGTTCAAGGTGCTGCGCCGTTTCGGCGACTTCGCGACCATGGTCGAGGCCAAGCCTGTGACTGGCCGCACCCACCAGATTCGCGTGCATACCTTGCACGCCGGGCACTGCATTGCCGGCGACAGCAAGTACGGCGACGACGATTTCACCAAGGAAATCCGCGATCTGGGCGGCAAGCGTCTGTTCCTGCACGCTTACATGCTGACCGTGCCGCTGCCTGACGGTGGGAAGCTCACCTTGCAGGCGCCGGTAGACGAAATGTGGGCCAAGACTGTGGAGCGCCTGAGTGCAGCACCCTGATTACAAACTGCTGATTTTCGATTGGGATGGCACCCTCGCTGATTCCATTGGTCGGATCGTCGAGGCGATGCATTCCGCGTCCGGGCGTTCCGGTTTCGAGTTGCGCGATGATTTTGCTGTGAAAGGCATCATCGGCCTGGGTTTGCCCGAGGCGATCCGCACCTTGTATCCGCAAATCAGCGATGCCGAGATGATCGCGTTTCGTGAATATTATGCGGATCACTACATCGCTGCTGAAGCCGTGCCTTCGCCGTTGTTCGAAGGCGTTGTCGAGTCAATGGCGTCGTTTCGCGAGGACGGCTATCACTTGGCTGTGGCGACTGGCAAGAACCGTCGTGGACTGGATCGAGTGCTCAAGGCCAATGGCTGGGAAGATTATTTCGATATCACCCGTGCCGCCGACGAGACTGCCAGCAAGCCGCATCCGCTGATGCTTGAAGAGATTCTCGCGCATTGCGGCGTGCGTCCCGAGCAGGCGTTGATGGTCGGTGACTCGTCCTTCGATCTGCAGATGGCGCGCAACGCCGGCATGGGCTCGGTGGCCGTCAGTTACGGCGCGCAATCGATCGAGGCGTTGAAGCTGTTCGAGCCACGCCTGTCGATTGATCGTTTTTCCGAATTGCACGCCTGGCTGGGGCAGCAGGCTTAATACGTTTTTGCTGGGGTGGATGGCATGACCGATGAATGGAAAGCACCGGACAAGGCAAGTGCCGACGACGGTGATCAGAAAAGCTGGAAGCTGTTGGAAAAAACCCTGCTGGCGGGTGTGCAGGAGCAGCGTCGCTCACGGCGTTGGGGGATTTTTTTCAAGCTGTTGACCTTTGTTTATCTGTTTGTTGCGTTGATTCTGTTCACGCCGCTGATGGACATGGAAAAGAGCGCCACCCGCGGCCCCAATTACACCGCGTTGATCGACGTGACTGGCGTGATCGCCGACAAGGAGCCGGCCAGTGCCGACAACATCGTCGGCAGTCTGCGTGCGGCGTTCGAAGACAAGAAGGTCAAGGGCGTAGTCCTGCGGATCAACAGCCCGGGCGGCAGTCCGGTGCAGTCGGGTTACGTGTACGACGAGATCAAGCGTCTGCGCGGTCTGCATCCTGACACCAAGGTGTATGCGGTGATTTCCGATCTCGGTGCATCCGGTGCGTATTACATCGCCAGTGCGGCGGATCAGATCTATGCCGACAAGGCGAGTCTGGTTGGCTCGATTGGCGTGACGGCGGCCGGTTATGGCTTTGTCGGCACTATGGAGAAGCTGGGTGTCGAGCGTCGTACCTACACGTCCGGCGAGCACAAATCGTTCCTTGATCCGTTCCAGCCGCAAAAACCTGAAGAAACCGCGTTCTGGCAAAGCGTGCTGGATACCACGCATCAGCAGTTCATCAACAGCGTGAAGAAGGGGCGTGGTGATCGTCTCAAGGACAAGGAGCATCCGGAGTTGTTCTCTGGTCTGGTCTGGTCCGGCGAGCAGGCGCTGCCGTTGGGTTTGATCGATGGGCTGGGGAATGCCAGTTCGGTGGCGCGTGATGTGATCGGCGAGAAGGAAATGGTCGACTTCACTGTTCAGGAGTCGCCGTTCGATCGCTTCTCGAAAAAGCTTGGCGCTAGTGTTGCTGAGCAGTTGGCGATGTGGATGGGCTTCCACGGGCCTTCGTTGCGTTAATTCGTTGTAAAGATCAAAAGATCGCAGCCTGCGGCAGCTCCTACATTGGAATGTCGCAGGCTGCGATTTTTTGCGTTTCAGGGAATCTGTACGCCTTCGACCATCAGCATGTCGATCAGGCGAATCAGCGGCAGGCCGATCAGGCTGGTGGCGTCCGGGCCTTCGGTGGACTGAAACAGGCTCACACCGAGGCCTTCGGCCTTGAAGCTGCCTGCGCAGTCGTAGGGCTGCTCCAGGCGCAGATAGCGTTCGATGCGCGCCTCGTCGAGTGTGCGCATGTGTACGGTGAATGGCACGCAGTCGACCTGGCAGTGGCCGGTCTGGCTGTTGAGCAACGCCAGGCCGGTGAGAAAGGTCACGCTGGCGCCGCTGGCGGCCATCAGTTGTTCGCGGGCCTTGTCGAAGGTGTGGGGCTTGCCGATAATTCGCTCGCCGAGTACGGCAACCTGATCCGAGCCGATAATCAGATGGGCGGGATGACTGTCGGCAAGAGCTCGGGCTTTTTGTTCGGCGAGGCGTTTGACCAGCTCGATGGCGGACTCGCCCGGTCGGTGACTTTCATCGATATCCGGCGAGCTGCAGACGAACGGCAGGTGCAGGCGGGCGAGTAATTCGCGACGATAAGTCGAGCTTGAAGCGAGTAATAAAGGCAGCATTCGCATCTCCTGAGGCAGGCGTGGATTCTAGCGGACGCTCGTAAGTGACGGACAGGGCGCAATTTCCTTTGACATGGCTGGGTGCATCCCTATAATGCTGCGCCTATGTTGAATGACCCGATTCCACCTCACGTTGACCCGCGCAAATTGGCTGATCGTGGCACCACCCTTCAAGGTGAAATGCTGCTGGCCGATTTGGAGAGACTCTGCGACCCGCAGCATTTCACCTTGAAGGG
>NZ_JBIUXX010000137.1:1589-4154 GCF_044744235.1 Pseudomonas sp. NPDC087346 | reverse complement strand
GTAGTGTGGGGTTTCCCCATGTGAGAGTAGGTCATCGTCAAGATTAAATTCCGAAACCCCAATTGCGAAAGCAGTTGGGGTTTTGTTTTGCCTGCAGGAAAGTGGTCTGCTTGATTTCTATGCAACAGCTCAGTGCATGGCTATTATTCGGGCCTTATCGTGAGGCGAGACCTGCATGCTGACGTTGTTGAATCTTTTGAAGGATGGGCGATTCCATTCTGGACAGGATCTCGGGGGCGCCCTGGGTATCAGTCGAAGTGCCGTATGGAAGCAGCTTCAGCATCTGGAGGCGGAGCTTGGACTGTCCATTAATAAGGTGCGAGGTCGCGGCTATCAGCTTGCGGCGCCTTTGACGTTGCTCGACCCTTTCAAGATTGAAGCATTGGCTCCGATTTGGCCGATTGCTGTCTTTGATTCCATCGACTCTACCAACGCAGAAGCATTGCGAGCCATCAATCAAGGTCGACCTGCGCCATTCCTTGTCCTCGCGGAGAGGCAGGTCGCCGGGCGTGGGCGTCGGGGGCGGAAGTGGGTGAGCCCTTTTGCTGAAAATCTATACTACAGCCTTGTCCTGCGTATTGATGGTGGTATGCGCCAGCTCGAAGGCTTGAGCCTTGTTGTTGGCTTGGCGGTTATGCAGACCTTGCGAAAGCTTGGGGTGCCTGCCGCGGGATTGAAGTGGCCCAACGATGTGTTGGTGGGTAGCAAGAAAGTCGCCGGTATTCTTCTAGAGCTTGTTGGGGATCCTGCGGATGTATGTCACGTAGTGCTCGGTATAGGCATTAACGTGAATATGCAGAGTGCTGATGAGGTTGATCAGCAGTGGACATCGATACGGCTGGAGTCAGGTAAAAGCTGTGACCGAAATGTTTTGGTTGCTGAGCTTAGTGAGCAGTTGCGAGCCTATATTCAGCGTCATCAGGCGGGTGGGTTCTCAGTTCTCCAGTCAGAGTGGGAGCGAGATCACTTGTGGCAAGGGCGGCCGGTTTCATTGATTGCCGGTGTTAGTCAGATAGATGGCGTGGTGCTTGGTATCGATAATCAAGGTGCACTGCGCTTGAAGGTGGATGGTGTGGAAAAGGTGTTTAGTGGTGGTGAGCTCAGTTTGAGGTTGCGTGATGATTCTTGAGCTCGACTGTGGAAACAGCTTTATCAAGTGGCGCGTGCTGGCTACTGCGTCGTGCGCTGTGGTCGCGGAGGGTGTGGTCGACTCGGATAAGGCGCTGGTTGACAGTCTGAGTGCTGTCCAAGGCTTGTCGCTGTGCAACTGTCGTCTGGTCAGTGTGCGGACTACTGAAGAGACTGGAGTCCTGATCGAGCTGCTCGAGCGGGAGTTCAGTGTCTCTGTCGTCTGTGCCAAACCTGCAAGGGAAATGTCTGGTGTCAGGAATGGATATGACGATTACGAGCGCTTGGGCCTTGATCGTTGGTTAGCGATGCTTGGCGGTTTTCATCTTGCTTGCGGTGCATGCCTGGTTCTTGATTTTGGCACGGCTGTGACGGCCGACTTCATCGCGGCTGATGGCGAGCATCTCGGTGGTTTCATTTGCCCAGGCATGCCACTGATGCGTAATCAATTGCGTACGCATACTCGGAAAATTCGTTACGGAGACCACGCGGCAGAGCTTGCATTGACCAGTCAGGCTCCAGGGCGAACGACTGTCGAGGCGGTGGAGCGTGGATGCTCACTAATGCTGAGGGGGTTTGTGCTGACTCAGATCCAGATGGCCCGTTCCTACTGGGGGGGGAGTTTTACCGTCTTTATTACGGGTGGTGATGCTGGCTTGGTTGCAGATGTTGCACCTGAGGCCAGGGTTGTTTCCGATTTGGTGTTTGTGGGCTTGGCCATGGCGTGTCCTTTGTCCTGAGGTTTGTATGCGTTGGTTGTTCCTTCTGCTCCTTGTTCTCAATGTATTTTATTACGTCTGGCATCAGCAGGAAGCGCCCATGCGTGCCAAGGATGTCACGCCGCTCAGCTTGTATCGGGGGGCTCAGCAGGATATTCGCTTGTTGAGCGAGACGGCTGGGTCGGTGCAGGAGAAGCAAAGTTCTCCGCGAGTGGGGCAAGAGTGTTTGTTTTTGGGCGGTTTTTCCCGGCAGGAGACGTTGTCGGCGCTAGAGCAGCGGCTGGTTTCCATGGAAGTGAAGACTCAATCTTCGCAAGGCGATCTCCCGGGGTCGGGTTATTGGTTGCGTATAGCGCCAGAAAGCCAGCGTTTGTTGGGGGATCTGCAGTTGCAGAACCTTTCCAAGGAATTCAATGAGTTAAAACATAAAATAATGCAGTGTGAGGGGGTTGCACCTGCTGAATAGTTTGCATAGAATGGCGCCCGCTCCACAGCGAAGACCTGAATGGGTCGTCAAAGTGAAGTGTGTCAACGCAGCTAACCTCAGGTTTTTAAATGAGAAAATGCTTGACAGGGGTTTGGCGTGATGTAGAATGCCGGCCTGATTAGGAGGGGTTCCCGAGCGGCCAAAGGGATCAGACTGTAAATCTGACGTCTACGACTTCGAAGGTTCGAATCCTTCTCCCTCCACCAGATTTTAGCGTGAGCTGTACGCTCT
>NZ_JBIUXX010000137.1:1032-1579 GCF_044744235.1 Pseudomonas sp. NPDC087346 | reverse complement strand
CCTCAACCCGCTCCAACTTTACAGGATGTCCAAAGTGTTACGCTCTTGTAGCTCAGTTGGTAGAGCACACCCTTGGTAAGGGTGAGGTCAGCGGTTCAAATCCGCTCAAGAGCTCCATATAACAAGGCAGATATGAAAATATCTGCCTTTGTTTTAATGGTCTATGTAGTTTTGCTTAATTATTTCTTCTAGGGGTGATATCGATGGCTAAGGAAAAATTTGATCGTTCCCTGCCGCACGTCAACGTTGGGACCATTGGTCACGTTGACCACGGTAAAACCACTCTGACTGCAGCTCTGACTCGCGTTTGCTCCGAGGTTTTCGGTTCGGCAATCGTTGACTTCGACAAGATCGACAGTGCCCCGGAAGAAAAAGCGCGCGGTATCACGATCAACACAGCGCACGTCGAGTACAACTCGAAGATCCGTCACTACGCTCACGTTGACTGCCCAGGTCACGCTGACTATGTGAAGAACATGATCACCGGTGCTGCCCAGATGGACGGCGCAATCCTGGTTTGCTCGGCCGCTGATGGTCCGATGCCACA
>NZ_JBIUXX010000137.1:0-1022 GCF_044744235.1 Pseudomonas sp. NPDC087346 | reverse complement strand
GTCAGGTTGGCGTTCCGTACATCGTGGTTTTCCTGAACAAGGCTGACCTGGTAGACGACGCTGAGCTGCTGGAACTGGTTGAGATGGAAGTTCGCGACCTGCTGTCGACTTACGACTTCCCAGGTGATGACACTCCAATCATCATCGGTTCGGCTCGTATGGCGCTGGAAGGCAAAGACGACAACGAAATGGGCACCACTGCCGTTCGTAAACTGGTTGAAACTCTGGACAGCTACATCCCAGAACCAGTTCGTCTGACCGACAAGCCATTCCTGATGCCAATCGAAGACGTATTCTCGATCTCGGGTCGCGGTACTGTTGTGACTGGTCGTATCGAGCGCGGTATCGTTCGCGTTCAGGATCCGCTGGAAATCGTTGGTCTGCGTGACACTACTGTTACCACCTGCACCGGCGTTGAAATGTTCCGCAAACTGCTCGACGAAGGTCGTGCTGGCGAGAACTGCGGCGTTCTGCTGCGTGGCACCAAGCGTGACGACGTTGAGCGTGGCCAGGTTCTGGTTAAGCCGGGTACCGTTAAGCCGCACACCAAGTTCACCGCAGAAGTTTACGTTCTGAGCAAGGAAGAAGGCGGCCGTCACACTCCGTTCTTCAAAGGCTACCGTCCACAGTTCTACTTCCGTACTACTGACGTGACTGGTAACTGCGAGCTGCCAGAAGGCGTTGAAATGGTAATGCCAGGTGACAACATTCAGATGACTGTTACCCTGATCAAAACCATCGCAATGGAAGACGGTCTGCGTTTCGCTATCCGTGAAGGCGGTCGTACCGTCGGCGCTGGCGTCGTAGCCAAAATCATCGAGTAAGACTCTTCGCTGAGTTAGCTTTGATGTTTTGAAAAAGCCTCCGCTCAGCGGGGGCTTTTTTTATTGGGTTGACACCTATATGGGGCGTCTATAGAATTGCGCCTCCTTTTAACGGGCGTATTGCGCTCGGTGGGAATAGCAGCCGGAGTCTGAAATCCAATGCAAAATCAGCAAATCCGTATCAGGTTGAAGGCTTTC
>NZ_JBIUXX010000136.1:0-4249 GCF_044744235.1 Pseudomonas sp. NPDC087346 | reverse complement strand
ATATTCGTAGCCCACAGGTGCATGTTCCTTCCTATCTTGCTGACCAATTCCAGCGCTATCAGTATGGAAGAAGAAAGAACGGACGACCTATATCGCGAGCAAGCTCGCTCCCACAGGCGAATGCATTTCAACTGTGGGAGCGAGCTTGCTCGCGAAGGCGGCTTCATCACCGCCAGAGGATTCCGGTATTAGCCTTTACCCTTGGTGCGAGTCATGTTCGGCCCGCCATTCTTCTCAAGATGCTCGATGATGATCCCCGCCACGTTCTTGCCAGTGGTGGTCTCGATCCCTTCCAGACCCGGTGACGAGTTGACTTCCATCACCAGCGGCCCGTGATTGGAGCGCAGGATATCCACGCCCGCCACGGCCAGACCCATGACCTTGGCTGCACGCAGCGCGGTCATGCGTTCTTCCGGGGTGATCTTGATGAGGCTGGCGCTGCCGCCACGGTGCAGATTGGAGCGGAATTCACCCGGTTTGGCCTGACGCTTCATCGCCGCGATCACCTTGTCGCCGACCACGAAGCAACGAATGTCGGCGCCGCCGGCTTCCTTGATGTATTCCTGAACCATGATGTTCTGCTTCAGGCCCATGAAGGCCTCGATTACCGACTCTGCCGCCGTCGCGGTCTCGCACAGCACCACGCCGATGCCCTGAGTGCCTTCCAGCACCTTGATCACCAGCGGTGCGCCGTTGACCATGTCGATCAGGTCGGGAATGTCATCCGGCGAGTGAGCGAACCCGGTGACCGGCAGGCCGATCCCCCGGCGTGAAAGCAATTGCAGCGAGCGCAGCTTGTCCCGTGAACGGGCGATAGCCACCGATTCGTTGAGCGGAAACACCCCCATCATTTCGAATTGGCGCAACACCGCGCAGCCGTAGAACGTCACCGATGCGCCGATCCGCGGGATGACCGCATCGAAGCCTTCCAGTGGCTTGCCGCGATAGTGGATCTGCGGTTTGTGGCTGGCGATGTTCATATAGGCGCGCAAGGTGTCGATCACCACCATTTCATGCCCGCGTTCGGTGCCGGCTTCGACCAGACGACGGGTGGAATACAGACGCGGATTCCGCGACAGCACAGCGATCTTCATGCAACACCTGTGGAAGAGGTAGATACCGGGAACACCGGCTTGTCTTGTACATATTTAATCCCGGGATTGACCACCAACTGGCCGTCAATCAGGGCTTTGGAACCGAGCAACAGGCGATAGCGCATGGACTTGCGGCAGGCGAGGGTGAACTCGACCGGCCAGACCCGATCACCGAGGGCCAGGGTGGTGCTGATCACATAGCGAACCTGGGCCTGGCCGTTGGAGCTTTTAATGGTTTTGCGAGTGACCAGCGGTGCTTCGCAGCGCCGGTGACGCAACTGCACCACCGTGCCCAGGTGCGCGGTAAAGCGCACCCACTTCTCGCCGTCGCGTTCGAACGGCTCGATGTCGGTGGCATGCAGGCTGGAGGTGCTGGCGCCGGTATCGATTTTCGCCCGCAGGCCCGCGACTCCCAGATTAGGGAGCGCCACCCACTCGCGCAGACCGACAACGGTCAAATGGTCAAATGTCTTCAAAGGTACTCAGCCGGTAGAAACCGCTCTGGCCGCACGCGGCCGAATTCGCGGTATTCACGCAGAATAATGGTTAAAAGGCGACAGATATCTACGGCCCGGATAGCCGACCCCTCAAGCAGGTGTCGGATGCTGCGCATTGTAATCCGGGATGGTGCAATTCATGGCACGACAGAAACGGTAGTACAGTTCATCAATATTTCAGAATGAGGAAATTCCATGGCACAAAAAAGCGAAGAGGACGACAAGGTCCGTCTCGATAAGTGGTTGTGGGCTGCACGTTTCTATAAAACACGTGCCTTGGCCAAAGCCGCCATCGAGAGTGGCAAGGTGCATTGCCGAGGCGATCGCTGCAAGCCTGGCAAAGAGCCACGCGTGGGTGATGAATTCCAGATTCGTATGGGCTTCGAAGAACGCACGGTTAAGGTTGAGGCCTTGTCGATCGTGCGTCGTGGCGCACCCGAGGCGCAGACGCTGTATGTCGAGACCGAGGCCAGTATTGCCAAGCGTGAAGCGGCAGCGGCGATGCGCAAGGCTGGCGCGCTGGGCGTGAGCACCGATGGCAAACCGAGCAAGAAACAGCGACGGGACTTGTTTAAGTTTCGTGGGAACAGCAACGACGAGTAGAGCCGTTGTTGCTGTGTTGTCTGTACTGATGTCATCGCGGGCAAGCCCGCTCCCACAGGTACTTCAGGTGTTCACAAAATTTATGTTCACTGAAGATCACTGTGGGAGCGTGGCTTGCCCGCGATCGAGTGCGCAGCACTCGCCAGCAACAACGCGGGATCAGGCGCTACGCACCACACTCATCCGCGAAATCACCGGAAACTTGCCCAGCAGCCCGAAAATCGGCGCAGTAACCTTCAGCCAGAAATTCGAGGCGTGATACGCAAACGGTGTGTAGTAACCCCAGCCCAACGCCCACACCGCCAGCAATACGCCGCCGATGTAATCGTCCTGACCCCAATGCGCCCCGGCTACCAAGCGCGGCAGCATAAACAACAGCGCCAGGCCCCAAACCACCAGGAATTGACCAACACTACGGCTGAAAACCCCCATGAACAGCGCCCAGATCAGCAACACCGAAGCATGATCACCGGGGAAGCTCTGGCTTGAGCGATCTTTCAGCTCCCAGGTCTTCTCAAGGTGCGGGAAGTAGTCGCTCATATGCACCGCGCCTTCGAGCATCATCGACGGACTGCTGTGTTGCCAGTCCATGTAGTCGGCGAACTTGGAAAACAGCGCGCGGATCACCACCATCAGCAGCAGGATCGACAGAAAACCGAAAAAAGCCCGGCGCACGTCAACGGCCTTGAACACCCAGTCGCCCTTGATCAGCAGCGTCAGCAGGATCAGTCCCACTACGATGTCGAACGGGCGCAGACTTGCAATTGCCCAGATGTGGAGCCATATGGGGTTGCTGGCCAGTGGTGCATTGAGTGAGCGAAACAGCCACTCGTCGAAAATCACACACAGCATCTGGCCCGTAGGCCATAACCAGAAAGCCAGTAATGCTAATGGCACTATGTTGCACAAAACCAGCCGGCCGAGGTTCCACCTAGATTGGAACAAACCCGGATTGTTCATAAAATGCCTCCCGTGGCTGAACATTTCGCACCAAAACGGTGCCAAGAAGCGCCGGATTTTCATCTTTTGTAACCATTTTGTCATCACATTCAGATACCCAAAACCTATGACCGACCTTCCAGATACCGACTTTTCCCAACGCTTCATCTTCGATGACAGCGACACTCGCGGCGAACT
Organism: Pseudomonas sp. NPDC087346; assembly: GCF_044744235.1. Classification (NCBI taxonomy): domain Bacteria; kingdom Pseudomonadati; phylum Pseudomonadota; class Gammaproteobacteria; order Pseudomonadales; family Pseudomonadaceae; genus Pseudomonas; species Pseudomonas sp. NPDC087346. The sequence continues at coordinate 918 of NZ_JBIUXX010000136.1, read as the reverse complement.
GGTGGCGCTGGAGCGCAGCTACGCCGAGGTCCTCGCCAAGCACCCGTACCCGGAACCGGTTGCGCAATTGCTGGGTGAACTGATGGCTGCCGCCTCGCTGCTGGTCGGCACCTTGAAGTTCGATGGCTTGCTGATTTTGCAGGCGCGCTCCGAAGGCCCGATCCCGATGCTGATGATCGAGTGCTCCAGTGATCGCGATATTCGCGGCCTGGCCCGATACGAAGCCGATCAGATCGCCCCGGATGCGACGCTTGCCGACCTGATGCCGAACGGCGTTCTGGCCCTGACCATCGACCCGACAATTGGCCAGCGTTATCAGGGCATCGTCGATCTCGACGGCGAAACCCTGTCCGACTGCTTCACCAATTACTTCGTCATGTCGCAACAGGTCGGCACGCGCTTCAAGCTCTACGCCGACGGCCGTCGCGCTCGTGGCCTTCTGCTGCAACAACTGCCGGCCGATCGCCTGAAAGATGAAGAAGAACGCGCCGCCAGCTGGCAGCACATCACCGCGCTGGCCAGCACCCTGAGCGCCGATGAACTGTTGAGCCTGGACAACGAAACCGTGCTGCATCGTCTCTACCATGAAGAGCAGGTGCGTCTGTTCGACGTGCAGAATCTGCGCTTCCGTTGCAGCTGCTCGCGGGAACGCTCGGGCAATGCGCTGGTCAGTCTGGGTCTGGAAGATGCGCAGGCGCTGGTGGTCGAAAACGGTGGCAACATCGAGATCGATTGCCAGTTCTGCAACCAACGCTACCTGTTCGATGCTGCCGATGTCGCTCAATTGTTCTCTGGAGCAGGCGTCGAGACGCCGTCAGATACCCGGCACTAAAACGGTTCAGCGTAGGTAAATTCACTGCTCAACGACGGAATTACTCACATACGACGTGAGGCACCTACTCTAATTTCGCTATTCAG
>NZ_JBIUXX010000135.1:299-4291 GCF_044744235.1 Pseudomonas sp. NPDC087346 | reverse complement strand
ACGCCATCAGCTTTCAAGGCCTGCTCGGTTTTGCCAACCCACGCGATTTCCGGGTGAGTATAAATAACCGAAGGGATCAGGTCATAGTTCATCTGGGCTTTGTGGCCCTTGATGCGCTCGACAACCATGATGCCTTCTTCCGAAGCCTTGTGAGCCAGCATCATGCCGCGAACCACGTCACCGATGGCGAAAACGCCCGGTACGGTGGTCGCGCAGTGATCGTCAACGTGCACGAAACCACGCTCGTCGAGGGTCACGCCGCTATCGGAAGCCAGCAGATCAGTGGTCACCGGACGGCGACCAACGGCTACGATCAGCTTGTCGAAAGTGATGGTCTGTTCGCCGTTGGCATCGGTGTAGTTCACGACAACTTCGTTGCCGTTCACTTTCGAGCCGGTCACGCGAGCGCCCAGTTTGATGTCCAGACCCTGTTTGGTCAGGGTTTTCAGCGCTTCCTTGGAAACAGCGGTGTCCGCTGCCATCAGGAAAGTGTCCAGAGCTTCCAGGACAACCACTTCAGAACCCAGACGCGACCAGACCGAACCCAGTTCCAGGCCGATCACGCCAGCGCCGATCACGCCCAGACGCTTAGGTACGGTCTGGAATTCCAGAGCGCCAGTCGAATCGACGATGACGTTCTGATCGACCGGAGCCGGTGGAATGTCGATCGGACGCGAACCTGGAGCCAGGATGACGTTTTCAGCTTCGATGATTTCAACCGAACCGTCAGGCTTGGTGACTTCGACTTTCTTGCCAGCCAGCAGTTTGCCGTGGCCCTGGATCGAAGTAACGCCGTTGGCCTTGAACAGGGTGGCAACACCGCCGGTCAGGTTCTTGACGATGCCAGCCTTGCGGCCAACCATCGCTGCGACGTCCATTTTGACTTCGCCGGTGGAGATACCGTGAACGTTGAAGCTTTCTTTGGCTTCCTTGTACTTCCAGGAGCTGTCGAGCAGCGCCTTGGACGGAATGCAGCCGACGTTCAGGCAGGTACCGCCGAGGGCTTGTTTGCCTTCAGCGTCGGTGTACTTCTCGATGCAGGCAGTGGTCAGACCCAACTGGGCGGCCTTGATGGCAGCCACGTAGCCGCCAGGGCCAGCACCGATCACTACTACGTCAAATTTCTGCGACATTCAAAAATTCCTCTTTAGCGAAAAGCTTCAAGCCGCGCGCTGCAAGCCAAGCTGCCTTTGCTTGCAGCTTGAAACTTGCAGCTCGTGACTGCTTCTATCAGATATCCAGCAACAGACGAGCCGGATCTTCCAGCAGGTTCTTGATGGTCACCAGGAAGGTTACAGCTTCTTTGCCATCGATCAGACGGTGATCGTAGGACAGAGCCAGGTACATCATCGGACGGATAACGACCTGACCGTTGATCGCCATAGGACGCTGCAGAATGTTGTGCATGCCCAGGATAGCCGCTTGCGGCGGGTTGACGATCGGGGTCGACATCATCGAACCGAAGGTACCACCGTTGGTGATGGTGAAGGTACCACCGGTCATCTCGTCCATCGACAGTTTGCCGTCACGGGCTTTCTTGCCGAAGGTGGCGATGCCGCCTTCGATTTCAGCCAGGCTCATCAGTTCGGCGTTACGCAGAACCGGAACCACCAGACCGCGGTCGCTGGAAACAGCAACACCAACGTCGGCGTAACCGTGGTAAACGATGTCTGCACCGTCGATCGACGCGTTCACGGCCGGGAAGCGTTTCAGCGCTTCGGTCGCTGCTTTGACGAAGAACGACATGAAGCCCAGGCGTACGCCGTTGTGGGACTTCTCGAACAGGTCCTTGTACTTCGAACGCAGAGCCATGACTTCGGTCATGTCGACTTCGTTGAAAGTGGTCAGCATCGCCATGTTCGATTGAGCTTCAACCAGACGCTTGGCAACGGTTGCACGAACGCGGGTCATCGGTACGCGCTTCTCGACGCGGTCGCCAGCAGCGAACACTGGAGCAGCGGCCGACGGAGCAGCAGCCTTGGCAGGTGCGGCAGCCGGAGCGGCTTTCTTCGCGGCAACAGCTGCAACCACGTCTTCCTTGGTCACACGACCACCCTTGCCGGTGCCGGCAACGGAAGCGATGTTGATGCCGTTTTCTTCAGCCAGCTTGCGAGCAGCCGGTGCAGCAACAGGATCATCTTCGCCTTCGGCAGCAGCAGGTGCGGCGGCAGCGGCCGGAGCAGCAGCGGCAGCCGGAGCAGCGGCAGCAGCGCTGCCCGCTTCGATCGAGCCGAGGATCTGGTTGGACAGAACGGTGTCGCCTTCGTTGGCAACGATTGCGCCCAACACGCCGTCAGCTTCGGCCAACACTTCCAGAACAACCTTGTCGGTTTCGATGTCGACAATCAGGTCGTCACGCTTTACAGCGTCGCCTGGTTTTTTGTGCCAGGTAGCAACGGTGCCGTCGGCAACCGATTCCGGAAATGACGGGGCTTTGATTTCGATAGCCATTATCTGTGAGTCCTTAAAAATTCGGTTTCAGGTGCGAAGGCGTTAAACGGTAAACGCGTCTTGCAGCAGTTTTTCCTGCTGCTCGGCGTGCATCGATGCGTAACCACAAGCAGGTGCAGCAGAAGCATCACGGCCCGCGTACTCAAGTACGAGAGACTTGTCGTGATTGCCAACGATGCGGCGCATGTGATGCTGGCTGCAGTACCAGGCACCCTGGTTCATCGGCTCTTCCTGACACCAGACAATGTGTTTCAGGTTGGTGTACGGAGCCAGGACTTCGTTCAAGTCGTCCTCAGGGAATGGATACAGCTGCTCGATACGCACGACGGCGATATCGTCACGGCCTTCGGCACGGCGTTTTTCCAGCAGGTCGTAGTAGACCTTGCCGCTACACAGAACCAGACGCTCGACCTTTTTCGGGTCTTGAACATCGATTTCCGGGATCACGGTCTGGAACGAACCTTCGGCCAGATCTTCCAGGGTCGAGATGGCCAGTTTGTGACGCAGCAACGACTTCGGAGTCAGCACGATCAGCGGCTTGCGCAGCGGACGGATCACCTGACGACGCAGCAAGTGGTAGATCTGTGCTGGCGTAGTCGGTACCGCTACCTGAATGTTGTGCTCGGCGCACAGTTGCAGGTAACGCTCAAGACGTGCGGAGGAGTGCTCCGGGCCCTGGCCTTCGTAGCCGTGCGGCAGCAGCATGGTCAGACCGCAGAGACGGCCCCACTTGTGCTCGCCACTGGTGATGAACTGGTCAATTACGACCTGTGCACCGTTGGCGAAGTCGCCGAACTGGGCTTCCCAGATGACCAGCGCATTTGGCGTGGTAGTCGAGTAACCGTATTCGAACGCCAATACCGCTTCTTCCGACAGGAACGAGTCGTACAGGTCAAAACGAGGCTGACCGTCGTACAGGTGCTGCAGCGGAACGTAAGTGCCGGCATCTTTCTGGTTGTGCAGAACAGCGTGACGGTGCGAGAACGTACCGCGACCGATGTCCTGACCCGTCATGCGGATCGGGTGACCTTCGAACGCCAGGGTCGCGTACGCCATGGTTTCGGCGTAACCCCAGTTGATCGGCAGGCCGCCGGCTTGCATTTTCTGACGGTCTTCGTAGATCTTCGCGACCTGACGCTGAACCACGAAACCTTCTGGAATTTCCAGCAGTTTGGCGGACAGTTCTTGCAGGGTCTTCAGATCGAAACGCGTGTCGTGACGCGCAGTCCAGGCGTGGCCCAGATACGGACGCCAGTCCACGAACAACTCTTTGTTCGGCTCTTTGACCAGGCTTTTCACTACGTGCAGACCGTTGTCCAGCGCGTTGCGATATTCATCAACCTTGGCTTGAACGCGGTCGGCGTCGAGGGTCCCGTCCTGAATCAGACGATCAGCGTACAGCTCACGAGTGGTGCGCTGTTTGGTGATCTGCTGATACATCAGAGGCTGGGTGCCGCTCGGCTCGTCGGCCTCGTTGTGACCGCGACGACGGTAGCAGACCAGATCGATCACCACGTCACGCTTGAACTGCATGCGGTAGT
>NZ_JBIUXX010000135.1:0-289 GCF_044744235.1 Pseudomonas sp. NPDC087346 | reverse complement strand
CCAGCGGGTTGCTGATGGTGAAACCAACCTGATTGTTGATCACGATGTGCACGGTACCGCCGGTCTTGAAACCGCGGGTCTGCGACATCTGGAAGGTTTCCAGCACCACGCCTTGACCGGCGAATGCCGCGTCACCGTGGAGAGAGATCGGCAGAACCTTCTCACCGGTAGGGTCGTTACGACGATCCTGACGGGCGCGAACCGAACCTTCTACCACCGGGGAAACGATTTCCAGGTGGGACGGGTTGAACGCCATGGCCAGGTGAACTTCACCGCCGGCAGTCATCAC
>NZ_JBIUXX010000134.1:0-4352 GCF_044744235.1 Pseudomonas sp. NPDC087346 | reverse complement strand
ATCTTTTGATCTTGTTTTGAAGCAAAGTCAAAAGATCGCAGCGTGCCGCAGCTCCTACAGGGATCAGTGTTGATCCTTGTAGGAGCTCACGAGTGAAACGAGGCAGCGATCTTTTGATCTTGTTTTTGAAGCAAAGTCAAAAGATCGCAGCGTGCCGCAGCTCCTACAGGGGTTCTGGGTTGTTCAGATGAGTTCGGATGATTGAATCAGGCCGACCCCGGCTGTCTGCATTCTCTCAATAGCAACCGCCAGCGAACCATCCAGATCAATCGCCCGACTTGCATCCAGCACCACGAACGCATTGAACCCCGCCGAACGCGCATCCAGCGCGGAAAACATCACGCAAAAATCCAGCGCCAGTCCGACCATGTAAACCGTATCGATACCGCGCTCTTTCAAATAACCAGCCAAACCCGTGGTGGTGCTGCGATCAGCCTCCAGAAACGCCGAATAACTGTCGATGTCAGGATTGCAGCCCTTGCGGATAATCAGTTGCGCGTGGGGCAGGTCCAGCCCCGAGTGAAATTCGGCACCCGCTGTGTTTTGCACGCAGTGGTCAGGCCAAAGAGTCTGTTCGCCATAGGGCAGTTGAATCACATCGTAAGGCTTGCGCCCCGGGTGACTGGAGGCGAACGATGCGTGGCCCGCCGGGTGCCAGTCCTGAGCAATCACAACCTGTTTGAACTGACCGGCGAGTTGATTGATCAGCGGCACGATCTGCTCGCCCTCAGGCACAGCAAGTTTGCCACCAGGGATAAAGTCGTTCTGTACGTCGATGACCAGCAATGCACTGCGCGACGAAATTGCCATCGGTGGAATCCTCCTTGGAAAGTCACGTACCCAGCTTAGATCAGCTGGATTCATACTGTTAAACGACTTCTCAACAAGTTCGCCTTGTCTGCCAGTCCCGCCGGCGAGTCATGGCCGATCAGCATCCAGGCATGTTCGCGCTCGGTCCAGTACACCACGTTCATATCGTGCCTGCGCTCATGCGCCAGCGGCTGACTGCCACTGTTCGAGCGGGTGACACACAGTGCCAGAGGCCCGTGCCGGGCATCCAGATAAACGATTTGCGCAATCGGCACGCCGTCATATTCAAGCATTTGCGCACGTTTGAATTCGGCGCCGGGCAGTTTCAACGCCGCGACTGACAGATTCAGGCCCAGGCGCGTATCGACGGTGTGCAACTGCGCACGTTGCGCCGCTTCATCGGCAGGCAAATGCTCAAGGGTTTGCGGCACGTAGAGCGCCATGTAGTCGCTCACCAGCCCGCGCCAATTGTGCGATTGCTGTGTCTGCCAGCCGAGAAACAAGCGGTCAGCCAACACGCCGCCCGCCACCAGCGTTGCCGCCGCCGCGCCGATAAACCAGCGCCGACTGAGGCCCGGGCGTTCAGGTGAGGGGATTGCATCGAGGCGTGCTTGCAGGCGATCGAGTGGCGCCTGTTGCGCCAGTTCGTCGTAGGCGTCTTTATAAGGCAGGTTGCTGCGGCTCAGCCATTGCACGCGCAGACTGAGCAGCGGATCTTCACTGATTGCGCTGTCGAGCCGGGCACGTTGCTCGGGATCGATTTCGCGGTCCAGATACGCCACCAATAGTTCGTCCGAAGGGGTGTTCATGGACGGTCTCCTCCGGTGACTTTCGGCACCGCTTGCAGCGGCGGGTATTCGGCAAGTTTCAGGCGCGCAGTGGCCAGACGGCTCATGACCGTACCGATGGGTACTTGCAGAATCTCGGCAACTTCGCGGTAAGACAGGCCTTCGACATAGGCCAGATACACCGTTTCACGCTGGGTTTCAGGCAGTGCGTCGACCCGGCGGATCACCTGCGCAGCCATCACATGCGTCTGCGCGGCGTATTCTCCGTCGAACGCCAGTTGACCATCGGCATCGACCTGTCCCGAACCCTGACGTACCCGGCGGGCGCGAACTTCGTTGAGCCAGATCGAATGCAGAATGCTCAGCAACCAGCGATCCATGCGCGTGCCGGCGACATATTGCCCGGCCCGTTCCAGTGCGCGCACGCACGTCGCCTGCACCAGATCCTCGGCTACGTGCCGATTGCGCGACAGCAGCAAGCCGTAGCGCCAAAGTCGCGCCAGATGCTGTCCGAGTTCCGCTCTGAATGCCTGATCGCTGACGATGATGGCCTCCGATTATTGATGGTCAGGTTTTCGACGAACCGTCGATGGCTTCCGCCAGGTCCTGGTATTCCTCGCACCCAGTGCCGCAAATCGATTTGATTTGCTGCAACTGCTCCTGCGCCAGATCGACGCGACCTTTGATCACATAGGCCTCGCCGAGGTATTCACGGACTTGCGCATACTGCGGATCGAGTTTCACCGATTGCAGGTAATAGCCAATGCCTTCGTCCGTGCGCCCCAGTTTGCGCGTGGCGTAACCGCGATAATTGAGGGCCTTGGCGGTGTTCGGCTGTTTCAGGGTGTCGAGCAAGGCCAGAGCTTCATCGTATCGACCGTCCTTGGCCAATCTGTAGGCGTAATCGGTGCGATCGGCATCCGGCACTGCGCTACTGGTCTGCAACACGCATTTTTGCGACTTGCTGTCCCAGACCTGGCCTTTCGGGCAATTGGGCTTGGCCGGTGCATCGTCATCGCCATTGGCGAAGGCCAAATGGCTGGACAAGGCAGCCGCCAGCAGCAGCGGGGCGGCGAACATAACGGAACGGATAGTCATGGGCAAGGCTCCAGAGTGAAAGTCGCGTTTCAGTTCAAATCACGTCCCGGCAGCATGCGCCGCAAGGTGTTATCGCGCAGACCATAGTGATGCACCAGCGCCGCAATGGCATGTAACGCCGCCAGAATGATGATGGCCCAGGCCACCTGTTCATGCAGGCCGCCGAACACCGATTTCATGCTTTTATCGAAGCTGATCAGGGTTGGGACATCGAACAGGCCGAAGAAGTTGAAAGGTTCTGCCTGGGCCCAGCGCAACAGGAATCCGAGCACGATCTGGCTCAGCAGCAGCGCATACAGGGCCAGATGTGCGGTTTTCGCCAGAATGTTCAGCGCGCCCTGATTGGCCGCCGGTAAGCGCCGGCCTTTGAGCAACCGCCAGAGCAGCCGACAAACGACGATCACCGCCAACAGAATTCCGCAGGAGATATGCAGCGCCTGTAATTCCTTGCGCAGCGGCGTGCCCTTTGGCAGTTGTTCCCAGATTTGCGCGCAGGCAAACAGGCCAATCACCAGCAGCGCGGTCAGCCAGTGCAGGCTCATGCTCAGGCGGTCGTAACGGACGGGCAGGTCGGTGGAGTCGGTGGTCATATGGCATCCTCATGGTCGATGTACGGTTAACACGCGACGCTGGAGTTTTATTCATTGGTTTGTCAGCGACTGTTCAAGGTAGACACAAAATCTGGCGGTATGCTCGTGGGCGCCCACCGTCGAGTCATCAGGGGAACTGCCATGAAAGATCATGTCCACCATTCTGCCGCCACCGGCTACAAAACCGCCGCCGACACTTACGTCAAAGGCCGGCCGGACTATCCGCCGCAGGTCAGCGAGTGGTTGACCAGGACGCTGGGGCTGGATGGCCACAAGACGGTAATTGATCTGGGGGCCGGTACTGGCAAGTTCACCGGTCGACTGGTTGCGACCGGCGCGCAAGTGATCGCAGTAGAGCCAGTGCCACAAATGCTGGAGAAGTTGTCTGCCGCGTGGCCCGACGTTTTGGCGGTGAACGGCTCGGCGACGGATCTGCCATTGCCCGACGCATCTGTGGACGTGGTGATCTGCGCCCAGGCGTTCCACTGGTTTGCCAGTGCCGAGGCTTTGACAGAAATCGCCCGGGTACTCAGGCCCGGTGGCAAGTTGGGGCTGATTTGGAATCTGCGTGATACGCAGGTCAGTTGGGTGCCCAAGCTTGATGCCATCGTCAATGCGCTGGAGGGCGATACGCCGCGTTATTACACCGGGGCGTGGCGAGAGGCGTTTCCGCATCAGGCGTTCGGGCCATTGCAGGTGCAGCGCTTTCATCATGGGCATACCGGCTCGCCAGAGGATGTGCTGTTCAATCGCGTGCGATCCACCAGTTTTATTGCCGCGCTACCGCAGGCACAGCGTGATGGCGTCGATGAGCAGATTCGGGCGTTGGTAGCGGCTGAGCCGGAGTTGCGTGGGCGGCATGTGTTGACGGTGCCATACGAGACGGCAGCGTTTGTGGCGGTGAAGGGCAGTTAAAATTGCCCACATCCAGCGACAAACACCAACCCCTGTAGGAGCTGCGGCACGCTGCGATCTTTTGATCTTCAAAGTCAAAAGATCGCAGCGTGCCGCAGCTCCTTGTATGTTGCTCCCACACCAATCGAGTGAGTCTAAGCTCGCTGGTGCG
>NZ_JBIUXX010000133.1:0-4428 GCF_044744235.1 Pseudomonas sp. NPDC087346 | reverse complement strand
GACGGCGGTGGCGGCGATCTGCACGTAACCATGCCGTACTCGATGATCGAGCCGGTACGCGAAATGCTCGACGCCGGTTTCCAGTCGGACCTCGACGATCAGGACGAGCGCTGGGTCAACGCCCTGCGTCAGGACGTGCTCGATGTCGATGTGCCGATTGGCGCCACCGTCGCTCGCCGCCAGTTGAAGCTGCGCGACATCCTGCACATGCAGCCGGGCGATGTGATCCCGGTCGAGATGCCGGACGAAATGATCATGCGCGCCAATGGCGTGCCGGCCTTCAAGGTCAAGATGGGCTCGCACAAAGGCAACCTCGCGTTGCAGGTGATCGAGCCGATCGAGCGTCGCTGAAGCGGCGCTCTCACCCCCAAGCATTTAACTGAATTTTTGCCCGCCGAGGACAAATGATGAACGACGATATGAACGCCCAGGACGACCAGGCACTGGCTGACGAATGGGCTGCTGCCCTGGAAGAAACCGGTGACGGCCAGGCTGACATCGACGCCTTGCTGGCTGCCGACGCTGCATCGGGCAGCCGTCTGCCGATGGAAGAATTCGGCAGCGTGCCGAAGAACAACGACCCGGTGACGCTGGACGGTCCTAACCTGGACGTGATCCTCGACATTCCGGTTTCCATTTCGATGGAAGTCGGCAGCACCGACATCAATATTCGCAACCTGCTGCAACTGAACCAGGGCTCGGTGATCGAGCTTGATCGTCTGGCCGGTGAGCCGCTGGACGTGCTGGTCAACGGCACCCTGATCGCTCACGGCGAAGTGGTTGTGGTCAACGAGAAGTTCGGCATCCGCCTGACCGACGTGATCAGCCCAAGCGAACGCATCAAGAAGCTGCGCTGAGTGAAAAAGCTTATCGGTGGTTTGCTCGGATTGGCGCTGGCCTTGCCGCTGGGTGTCATGGCGGCCGAGCCGGTTGCAGCGACTGCCGCTGCCGCCGTGCCTGCGGTTGGCGGTGGTGTGGCCGGGCAACTGACGCAGTTGGTGTTCGGCCTGTTGCTGGTGTTGGGGTTGATCTTCTTCCTCGCCTGGCTGCTGCGCCGGGTGCAGCAGGCCGGCCCTGCGGGCAAGGGCCAGGTGATCGATATCGTCGGCTCCCGTGCGCTAGGTCCGCGTGATCGGCTGATGCTGGTGCAGGTCGGCAACGAGCAGATTCTGCTCGGTCTCAGCCCCGGCACCATCACCGCGCTGCACGTGATGAAGGAGCCAGTGCAGGTGCCGGACACCAGCGAAAAAGCCACCCCGGAGTTTGCCCAGCATCTGCTGAAGATTCTCGGCAAGGATCAGAAGGATAAGAAGTAATGGGTGCGCTACGCATCGTCTTGACCCTGGCTCTGTTGCTGGCCGCGCCGCTGGCGTTTGCCGCCGATCCATTGTCGATCCCGGCGATCACGCTGGGCACCAACGCCAATGGCGCGCAGGAATACTCGGTCAGCCTGCAGATCCTGCTGATCATGACGGCGCTGAGTTTTATTCCGGCGGCGGTCATTCTGATGACCAGTTTCACCCGGATCATCATCGTCTTCTCGATCCTGCGTCAGGCCCTTGGCTTGCAGCAGACGCCGTCGAACCAGATCCTCACCGGTATGGCACTGTTCCTGACCATGTTCATCATGGCGCCGGTATTTGATCGGGTGAACAACGATGCGTTGCAGCCGTATCTGGCGGAAAAACTCACCGCGCAGCAAGCGGTGGAAAAGGCTCAGGTGCCGATCAAGGACTTCATGCTCGCGCAGACTCGCACCAGTGATCTGGAGCTGTTCATGCGCCTGTCCAAGCGCACCGACATCGCTACGCCGGATCAGGCGCCGCTGACCATTCTGGTACCGGCGTTCGTCACCTCCGAGCTGAAAACCGCGTTCCAGATTGGCTTCATGATCTTCATTCCGTTCCTGATCATCGACCTGGTGGTCGCGAGCGTGCTGATGGCGATGGGTATGATGATGCTCTCGCCGCTGATCATCTCGCTGCCGTTCAAAATCATGCTGTTCGTATTGGTGGATGGCTGGGCGCTGATTATCGGCACTTTGGCGAGCAGTTTTGGAGGTGTTACGCCATGACGCCAGAAGTCGCGGTCGACATATTTCGTGAAGCGTTGTGGCTGACCACGCTGATGGTCGCGATTCTGGTGGTGCCGAGTCTGTTGGTGGGCTTGCTGGTGGCGATGTTCCAGGCCGCGACGCAGATCAACGAACAGACCTTGAGCTTCCTGCCGCGTCTGCTGGTAATGCTGGTGACCCTGATTGTCGCCGGTCCGTGGATCGTGCAGACCTTCATGGAATACATCATCCAGTTGTACAAAAACATTCCGATGGTCATCGGCTAAGCCATGCAGTCGATGCTTCAGCTGACCGACACCCAGATCAGTTCCTGGGTGGCGACATTCATGTTGCCGCTGTTTCGCGTGACGTCGATGCTGATGGTGATGCCGATCTTCGGCACCACCCTGGTTCCCCGGCGCGTACGCCTGTATTTCGCCGTGGCGATTACTGTGGTGATTGTGCCTGGCCTGCCGCCGATGCCGGCGGTCAGTCCGCTGGATCTCAGCGGTCTGCTGCTGATTGCCGAGCAGATCCTTATCGGCGCAATGCTCGGTTTCTCCTTGCAGCTGTTCTTCCAGGCGTTTGCGGTGGCGGGGCAGATTGTGGCGGTGCAGATGGGCATGGGCTTCGCCTCGATGGTCGACCCGGCCAACGGCGTGTCGGTGGCGGTGATCGGGCAATTCTTCACCATGCTGGTGACGTTGCTGTTCCTGTCGATGAATGGCCATCTGGTGGTGTTCGAAGTCCTCACCGAAAGCTTCACTACGTTGCCGGTCGGCGGCGGATTGATGACCGCGCAATACTGGGAGCTGGCCGGCAAACTCGGCTGGGTACTCGGTGCTGCGTTGTTGTTGGTATTGCCGGCAGTCACTGCGCTGCTGGTGGTCAACATTGCCTTCGGCGTGATGACCCGTGCCGCGCCGCAACTGAACATTTTCTCTATCGGTTTCCCGCTGACCCTGGTGCTTGGCCTGTTCATTGTCTGGGTCGGTCTGGCGGACATTCTCAATCAGTATCAACCGCTGGCCGTCGAGGCCTTGCAGTTGTTACGCGAACTGGCGCGAGCGAGCTGAGTCATGGCTGAGAGCGAAAGCGGTCAGGACAAAACAGAAGACCCCACGGAGAAACGTAAAAAGGATTCCCGTGAGAAGGGTGAGATTGCCCGTTCCAAAGAGCTCAACACCCTCGCCGTAATGATTGCCGGAGCCAGTGCCCTGCTGATATTCGGCGGCATGCTGGCGCAGGAACTGATGGACCTGATGCGTCTGAACTTCACGCTGACGCGAGAAGTGATCATGGATCAGGGCTCGATGGGCGCGTTTCTGCTGCAGTCGGGGAAGATTGCGCTGCTGGCGATTCAGCCGATCATGATCACCCTGTTGCTGGCCGCACTGATCGGGCCGATTTCCCTCGGTGGCTGGCTGTTCGCGGCGGGCTCCATGGCGCCCAAGTTCAGTCGGATGAACCCGGGTGCAGGCCTCAAGCGCATGTTTTCGATGAAGGCGATTATCGAACTGCTCAAGGCGCTGGCCAAATTTACGATTACCTTGTTTGTGGCGCTGGCGGTGTTGTCATCCGACATTGATGACCTGCTGCGTATTGCCCACGAGCCGTTGGAGCAAGCGATCATTCACAGCTTGATGGTGGTGGGCTGGAGTTCCTTGTGGCTAGCGTGTGGCTTGATCATCATCGCCGCCGTCGATGTGCCGGTGCAGCTGTGGGAAAGCCACAAGAAACTGCTGATGACCAAGCAGGAAGTGCGCGACGAGCACAAGGATCAGGAAGGTCGCCCGGAGGTCAAACAACGCATCCGTCAGACCCAGCGCGAAATGTCGCAGCGGCGGATGATGGCGGCGATTCCCGACGCCGACGTGGTCATCACCAACCCGACCCACTACGCCGTCGCACTCAAGTACGACTCCGAGAAGGGCGGCGCGCCGATCTTGCTGGCCAAGGGCAGCGACTTCCTGGCACTGAAAATCCGCGAAATCGCCGTGGCCAACAACGTCATGTTGCTTGAGTCCGCAGGCCTGGCGCGTTCGATCTACTACTCCACGGAACTCGATCAGGAAATCCCCGGCGGCCTGTATCTGGCGGTCGCTCAGGTTCTGGCCTACGTCTACCAGATCCGTCAGTTCCGCGCCGGCAAAGGTAAACGTCCGGACCCACTGAAGGACGATCTGCCGATCCCGCCGGATCTGTGGCGCGATTCCTGACGTTACTGTGATGAAACAAAAAACCGCCGTCCCGGTTGAATGGGATGGCGGTTTTTTATACCTGACCCAATGAAACTCCGGCCATTGCAGAAATCATTGTGGCGAGGGGATTTATCCCCGTCGGGTTGCGCAGCAGCCCCAAAACCTGTGACTTCT
>NZ_JBIUXX010000132.1:0-4688 GCF_044744235.1 Pseudomonas sp. NPDC087346 | reverse complement strand
GCCTGATCGGCGCCAACGCCGGTATCGGTATTCCGTTGGGCGACCGCAACACCGTCGAGTCGGGCCTGTACGTGACCGCCGGCACCAAAGTCGCGCTGCTGGACGAGAACAACAATCTGGTCAAAGTGGTCAAAGCGCGCGAACTGGCGGGTCAGACTGACCTGTTGTTCCGTCGCAATTCGGAAACCGGTGCCGTGGAATGCAAAACCCACAAATCGGCTATCGAACTGAACGAAGCGCTGCACGCTCACAACTAAGCAGCACCCGCCCTGTGTAGGAGTGAGCCTGCTCGCGATGCTTTGGACGTCCTTGCGGACGCTATCGCGAGCAGGCTCACTCCTACAGGGTCTTGCCCATGGGCCGAATGAAATGATGATTCCTTCTCCGTGGCGCGCCGATTTCCCGGCCATCGCCGCCCTGCAACGGCAAGACCAGACTTATCTGGACAACGCCGCCACCACGCAAAAGCCTCAAGCGCTGCTCGACGCACTGACGCACTACTACGCCAACGGCGCAGCCAATGTGCATCGTGCGCAACACTTGCCCGGCGCTCATGCCACGCAGGCGTTCGAAGACAGTCGGCTCAAAGTTGCGCAATGGCTGAATGCCGGTGACAGCGGGCAAATCATCTTCACCCACGGCGCCACCAGCGCGCTGAATCTCCTGGCTTATGGCCTGGAACATCTTTTCCATCCGGGCGATGAGATTGTCATCAGCGCCCTGGAGCATCACGCCAACCTGCTGCCATGGCAGCAACTGGCGCAACGTCGCGACTTGAAACTGGTGATCCTGCCGCTGGATGCCGACGGTTTGATCGATCTGGGCGCCGCTGTGCGTTTGATCGGCCCGCGCACTCGCTTGCTGGCGGTCAGTCAGTTGTCCAACGTGCTCGGCGCATGGCAACCGTTGCCGGCGCTGCTGGGCATGGCCAAGGCGCAGAACGCCTTGACCGTGGTCGATGGCGCGCAGGGCGTGGTCCACGGTCGGCATGACGTGCAGGCCCTAGGTTGCGACTTCTATGTTTTTTCCAGCCACAAGCTGTACGGCCCGGATGGCGTCGGTGTGCTGTTCGGACGCAATGCTGCACTCGAACAGCTCAAGCCATGGCAGTTCGGCGGCGAAATGGTGCTGGAAGCCAACTATCACGACTCGCGGTTCCGTCCGGCGCCACTGGGTTTCGAAGCGGGAACGCCACCAATCGCCAGCGTGATCGGCCTCGGTGCAACGCTGGATTATCTGGCGGGGCTGGATCAGGACGCGGTGTCTGCTCATGAAACGGCGCTGCACGACTATTTGCTATGCGGTCTCGCGGCTCGTAACGGCATTCGTTTGCTGGGCAAGCCGCAATTGGCATTGGCCAGTTTCGTGGTCGAAGGCGTGCATAACGCCGATCTCGCGCATCTGCTCACCGAGCAAGGCATCGCCGTACGCGCCGGCCATCACTGTGCGATGCCGCTGCTGAAAAGCTTCGAACTGGCTGGAGCCATCCGCGTATCGCTGGCGCTGTACAACAACTCGGAGGATCTGGAGCGATTCTTTGAGGCGCTGGATCAGGCGCTGGAGTTGTTGCGATGAGTCTGCCGGTCGAGGCTGCTGCTGCACTGCAAACCTTCAAGGACGCTGCCGGCTGGGAACAGCGGGCGCGATTGTTGATGCAGTTTGGTGATCGTTTGCCGCCATTGAGTGACGCGGACAAGTGCGACGCCAACCGGGTGCATGGCTGTGAAAGCCAGGTGTGGCTGGTTGGGGAGTTGCGCGACGGTCACTGGCAATTCAGCGCCAGCAGCGATGCGCGGATGATTCGCGGGCTGGTCGCGTTGCTGCTGTTGCGGGTCAACGGCTTGTCTGCCGATGAGTTGCAGCTAGTGGATTTGCCGGATTGGTTCAGTCAG
Source organism: Pseudomonas sp. NPDC087346 (assembly GCF_044744235.1). Taxonomy (NCBI): domain Bacteria; kingdom Pseudomonadati; phylum Pseudomonadota; class Gammaproteobacteria; order Pseudomonadales; family Pseudomonadaceae; genus Pseudomonas; species Pseudomonas sp. NPDC087346. The sequence goes on along the minus strand of NZ_JBIUXX010000132.1, from coordinate 2,796 downwards.
TTGGGGTTGTCGCGGCAGTTGTCGCCGTCGCGCAGTAACGGCCTGAATGCAGTGCTCAAACGGATGAATGAGTTAGCCGGTTAATTGCCATCGCTGGCAAGCCAGCTCCCACAGGGATCTATGTTGTTCACAGATAAAGTGAAATCACTGAAACACCTGTGGGAGCTGGCTTGCCAGCGATGAGGCCATCAGCAGCGATGCTTAAACCTCAGGCTTGATGCGATCCGCCGGGCGTCGAACCCCCGCCACAATCTTGTCCACAGCCTTGGTCGCCGCAACCATCCCGAAAGTCGCCGTCACCATCATCACCGCGCCAAACCCGCCCGCGCAGTCCAGCTTCACGCCATCACCGACAAAACTCTTCTGCAAACAGATGCTGCCATCCGGCTTCGGATAACGCAGTTGCTCGGTGGAAAACACGCACGGCACGCTGTAGTGACGGGTCATGGTGCGGGAGAAACCGTAGTCGCGGCGCAAGGTCGAGCGCACTTTCGAGGCCAGCGGATCGTTGAACGTACGGTTGAGGTCGCAGACCTGAATCAATGTCGGATCGATCTGCCCACCCGCGCCGCCGGTGGTGATGATCTGAATCTTGCGGCGTTTGCACCAGGCAATCAGCGCAGCCTTGGCGTTGACTGCGTCGATGCAGTCGATCACGCAATCGATGTTCGGCGTGATGTATTCGGCCATGGTGTCGCGGGTGACGAAGTCGGCCACCGCATGCACCGTGCAGTCCGGGTTGATCCCGCGCAGACGCTCGGCCATGACTTCGACCTTGGGTTTGCCGACGGTGCTGTCCAGCGCGTGCAACTGCCGGTTGGCGTTGCTGACGCAGACATCGTCGAGGTCGAACAGCGAAATCTCGCCGACACCACAACGGGCAATGGCTTCTGCCGCCCAGGAGCCGACGCCGCCCACGCCGACGATCGCCACATGGGCCGCGCGCAAGCGGTCCAGGCCTTCAATGCCATACAAACGGGCGATGCCTGCAAACCGCGGATCTTCTGTACTCATGACCATTACCCCAAAAACCGGCGCGCATTATAGGGCCGTCGGCCGACAAGAGCATCTTTGCTGCTATGAACGGTGGGAGCACAGAGGAAATTGCTCAAAATAAAGGCCACACTGAACAAAGTTTTCTCTTACAAGCTGTTACTAAAGAACTTAAATCACGCCAGATTGCCCAACGTCCGGCATTTCTCTGTCCGATGTACGACCAGTGAACTGCCGGTGTAGGATGCGCGCCCCTTGTATTTGTAACAGCCGTACGCCAACCGATCCTTCGTTCCACAGCCTTTGGAACCCGAAATAGCTATGTCATCGCGTAAATTTGGACTCAACCTGGTGGTGGTTCTTGCAATCGCCGCCCTGTTCAGCGGCTTCTGGGCGCTGATCAACCGCCCGGTCTCCGCGCCCAACTGGCCGGAACAGATCTCCGGTTTCTCCTATTCGCCATTCCAGCAGGGACAATTCCCACAGAAGGATCAATATCCGACTGACGATGAAATGCGCCGAGACCTGGAGATCATGAGCAAGCTGACGGACAACATCCGCATCTACTCGGTCGATGGCTCGCTGCAGGACATTCCGAAACTGGCTGAAGAGTTCGGTCTGCGCGTGACCCTCGGGATCTGGATCAGCCCCGATCAGGAACGCAACGAACGGGAAATCGCCCGCGCCATCGAACTGGCCAACACCTCGCGTAGCGTTGTGCGGGTTGTGGTCGGCAACGAAGCGATCTACCGCAAGGAAATCACCGCCGAACAACTGAGCGTACTGCTTGATCGCGTACGTGCGGCGGTGAAAGTACCGGTAACCACGTCCGAGCAATGGCACGTCTGGGAAGAACACCCGGAACTGGCCAAGCACGTCGACCTGATCGCCGCGCACGTTCTGCCGTACTGGGAATTCATTCCCGTCGACAAGGCCGGCCAGTTCGTATTCGACCGCGCCCGCGACCTGAAAAAAATGTTCCCGAAAAAGCCGCTGCTGCTCTCCGAAGTCGGCTGGCCGAGCAACGGTCGCATGCGCGGTGGCGCCGATGCGTCGCCGGCAGATCAGGCGATTTACCTGCGTAATCTGGTCAACAAGCTCAACCGCCAGGGCTTCAACTACTTCGTGATCGAAGCATTTGACCAGCCGTGGAAGGCCAGCGATGAAGGCTCGGTGGGCGCGTACTGGGGCGTGTTCAACGCGGCGCGCCAGCAAAAATTCAACTTCGAAGGCCCGGTGGTTGCGATCCCGCAATGGCGGGTACTGGCGGTTGGCTCGGTGGTGTTGGCGCTGTTATCGCTGACGCTGCTGATGATCGACGGCTCAGCCCTGCGTCAACGTGGCCGGATCTTCCTGACCTTTATCGCCTTCCTCTGCGGTTCGGTACTGGTGTGGATCGGTTACGACTACAGTCTGCAATACAGCACATGGTTCAGTTTGACGGTGGGTTTCCTGCTGGCGCTCGGCGCGCTCGGGGTGTTCATCGTATTGTTGACCGAGGCGCATGAACTGGCCGAAGCGGTCTGGACCCACAAGCGGCGGCGTGAATTCCTGCCAGTGGTGGGCGATTCGGACTACAGACCGAAAGTCTCGATCCACGTACCTTGCTACAACGAGCCGCCAGAGATGGTCAAACAGACCCTCAACGCCCTGGCCAACCTCGACTATCCGGACTTCGAAGTCCTGATCATCGACAACAACACCAAAGACCCGGGGGGGGGGGACCATGTCTAGCGCGGCGGAGGGTGGGGGGGGGGTCCGGGGGGGGTTGCAGTCTTCTACGGGGGGGGGGGGGTTGGCGGT
>NZ_JBIUXX010000131.1:0-4974 GCF_044744235.1 Pseudomonas sp. NPDC087346 | reverse complement strand
TTGGGATTCGCAATACCGGTCGTCTGGAACTGAGGCTTTGGCGTGCGCATGGCAATTTGTGCCAGTTCGATCCCACGCCCGGCACGACGAGCAATTTCCTCGGCGTTGCGCTGAAGTACGTTGAAGGTACCGCCACCGACGGTCCCTAACCCACAGATGCCTACTTTGACCGGATTCACTGTGAACTCCCCATAAAACGGCCGACTCAAGGCCGGCCGGAAAACAACCGCGTGCTCGCGGTTCTCTATTAATGGCCCGGCGACGTTGCCGCCGGACCATGATCGTCAAAGGCTGACCGTGACGATGCGAATTACTTGGCGCCGAGCGCCAGTTTGGCGACTTGTGGCGCAGGCTGGTAGCCCGGAATGACCTGGCCGTCAGCCAAAACGATGGCCGGTGTACCGTTCACACCAATCGACTGACCGAGGGCGAATTGCTTGGATACCGGGTTATCGCACTTGGCGGCCTTGATTTCCTTGCCATCGACCATCTTGTCCATCGCGGCTTTCTTGTCTTTCGAGCACCACACGGCTTGCAGCTGCTCATCACCCGGCGAGCCGAGGCCCTGACGCGGGAACGCTACATAGCGCACTTCGATGCCGCGCTTGTTCAGCTCAGGCACTTCGGCGTGCAGCTTGTGGCAGTACGGGCACGTGGTGTCGGTGAAGACAGTGATGTGCGACTTGGTTTCGCCAATCGCCGGGTAAACCACGGTTTCAGCGACCGGAATGCCGTTGACCAGTTTGGAGATGCCGAGGCGTTCGGTTTTCTCGGTCAGGTTGACCGGTTTGCCGTCCTTGAGCTCAAACATGTAGCCCTGAACGACGTACTGGCCGTCAGCGCTGGCATACAGCACGCGGCTGCCTTTGAGTTTGACTTCATACAGGCCGGCCAGCGGGCTGGCGCTGATGGTTTCAATCGGGGTTTCGAGCTGGAGGCTTTCCAGGCTTTTACGAATGGCTTTGTCGGCCGCGTCATCGGCGACGGCAAAGGTACTGACCAACGCAATGGCTGCGGCGGCGATAATCTGGGTCAGACGCATGAGGACTCCTGAAGGCGGACAAATGGAACGATCAGAACGCCCGTGTCGAAACACCGGGTCATAACCGTCCATCGTGCAAACCGGGAAAGCCTACCACATAAGGTCTCGGCGACCGAATGCGCCTGTCGCCAGAGATTTTGTGAGCACCGAAGATCCTGTGGGAGTGAGCCTGCTCGCGATAGCGACAGGCCTGACAACACAGCGGTGACTGACAGACCACCATCGCGAGCTGGCTCACTCCTACAGAGTTTGTATTCAACCTCTCGGGTGGTGTTTGGCGTGCAGATCCTGCAGGCGGGCGCGGGCTACGTGGGTGTAGATCTGCGTCGTCGACAGGTCGCTGTGGCCGAGCAACATCTGCACCACCCGCAGGTCGGCGCCGTGGTTGAGCAAGTGGGTGGCGAAGGCATGTCGCAACGTATGCGGCGACAGCGATTTGCCGATCCCGGCGACCTTGGCCTGATGCTTGATCCGGTGCCAGAAGGTCTGGCGGGTCATCTGTTCGCCACGCTGGCTGGGAAACAACACGTCGCTGGGACGCCCGCCAAGCAGCTCTTGGCGACCATCACGCATATAGCGCTCGATCCAGACAATCGCCTCCTCGCCCATCGGCACCAGCCGCTCCTTGCTGCCCTTGCCCATCACCCGCAACACGCCTTGACGCAGGTTGACCTGCTCCAGCGTCAGGCTGATCAACTCCGTCACCCGCAAACCGCAGGCATAGAGGACCTCGAGCATGGCGCGATCACGCTGACCGATGGCTTCGCTCAGATCCGGCGCCTTGAGCAGCCCTTCGACGTCAGCTTCCGACAGCGATTTGGGCAGGGGCCTGCCGAGTTGCGGCATGTCGACCCGCAAGGTCGGATCGACCGTGATCAACTTTTCCCGCAGCAGGTAGCGATAAAACCCACGCACACCGGAGAGGAATCTCGCGGTGGAGCGCGGTTTGTAGTTCTGTTCCAGACGCCAGGCCAGATGATCGAGGATCAATTCGCGGCCGGCATTGCTCAGCTCAAGATTCTTCTCCAGCAACCAGCCGTTAAACAACGCCAGATCACTGCGATAGGCGTCGCGGGTATTGTCGGACAGGCCTTTCTCCAGCCACAAGGCATCGAGAAACTGGTCAATCAGCGGGTGGTCGATAGCAGGCATGGGCGCTCAAGACACGCAGACTCAACGGCTGCGCACAAATGTAGAGTGAACTGAAGGAATGGCCGCTAGTCTTTCATAGCCCGCTATATCAAGGAACAGGGAGCTTCAATGAACGAGCAACAAATTCTTTTGGCGTTTGGCGGGATAGGCGCTGCGGCGCTGGGCTGCCAATGGCTGGCCTGGCGCCTGAAGCTGCCGGCGATTCTGTTTCTGTTGTTGACCGGAATTCTCGTCGGTCCTGTGCTCGGCTGGCTCGACCCGCAGGAGATGTTCGGCCCGTTGCTGATGCCGCTGGTTTCGCTGGCGGTGGCGCTGATCCTGTTTGAAGGCAGCCTGACCCTGCACCTGTCGGAATGGCGCGAGATCGGCAGCGTCGTCCATCGACTGGTGACTATTGGCGCCATCGCAACCTGGATCGTCATCGCGGTCGCCACTCACTGGCTGCTCGGCTTCGACTGGTTGCTGGCGATCCTGTTTGGCAGCCTGACACTGGTCACCGGGCCGACGGTGATTGTGCCGATGTTGCGGGTGGTGCGGCCGAAGGCTTCGATTGCCAATATTCTGCGTTGGGAAGGGATCGTTATTGACCCGATTGGCGCCCTGCTCGCCGTGGTGGTTTACAGCTTCATCATCGCCAGCGGCGAAGGTCATGGGCTCAAGCAGAGCCTGCTGACTTTCGGCGGGGTGATTGTCTGCGGCGCTGTCTTCGGCATCGTTGGCGGCTGGTTACTGGGCACGGTCATCCGTCGGCAATGGTTGCCGGAGTATCTGCACAATCTGGCATCGCTGGCCGCCGTGCTGGGGATATTCATTGCGTCCAACGAAGTAATGCACGAGTCCGGTTTATTGGCGGTAACGCTGATGGGCATGTGGCTGGCCAACATGAAAGGCGTGGATGTGCGGCATATCCTGCACTTCAAGGAAAACCTCAGCGTGTTGCTGATTTCCGGGCTGTTCATATTGCTCGCCGCACGGCTGGATCTGAATGCGTTGATTGGCCTCGGACCTTTGGTGCTGATTCTGCTGCTGGTGATTCAACTGATCGCCCGACCGCTGACCGTGATGCTCAGCACCGCCGGTTCCAGCTTGAGCTGGCGCGAGCGCGCATTGCTGTGCTGGATCGCGCCACGGGGGATTGTAGCGGCGGCAGTTTCGGCGATTTTCGCGATTCGCCTGAATGAAGCGGGACACGAAGGCGCGCTGTTGTTGGTGCCACTGACATTCGCCGTGATCATCGGCACCGTGGTGCTGCAAAGCGCTACCGCACGGCCATTGGCGCGACTGCTGAAAGTAGCCGAGCCGGCGCCCAGCGGTTTTCTGATTGTTGGTGCGAACGGCCCGTCGCGCCTGCTGGGCAAGTCTTTGCAGCAACTGGGTAGCCGAGTGCTGCTGACCGATTCCAGTTGGGAGAATATTCGCGCGGCGCGTATGGAAGGCTTGCCGACCTATTTCGGCAACCCGGCCTCGCAACATGCCGATGCGCATCTGGATCTGGTCGGTCTCGGGCATTTGCTGGCGCTGTCGCCATCAGGGGAACTCAATACCCTTGCCGCTATGCGCTTTCGCCATGACTTTGGGCATCAGCGCCTGTTCGGGCTGGCAAGTGGGCATGAAAGCCGTCGCACTGATAAACACCGGGCGAGTCTGGAACATCGTGGCAACCAGTTGGGTAGCGAGGCGCTGACTTACGCCAGGCTGGCCGGCCAGTTGGGTCAGGGGGCAGAGATTTACAGCACGACGCTGACCGATGGCTTCAGTTGGGATGAGTACCAGGCATTACACGGTAATCGGGCGACGTTGCTGTTTATGCGCGATGACAGTGGCTGGGTGCATGTGGTGACGCCTGAGACCACGCTGAAACCGGGGTCTGGGTGGACGTTGCTGGCGTTGATTCAACCGGAAACCAGCGGCGTCTCGTAAATCGAATCGCGGGCAAGCCCGCTCCCACAGGGTAAGCGGCGTTCACAAATTCTGTGTACGACACAGACACTGTGGGAGCGGGCTTGCCCGCGATGGCCGCGACTCGGTCTGCGATCAGACTGCAAAACCCGGCAGCACCGGCACTGGCCGCTTGTCATCATCAATCGCAACAAAGCTGAATTGCCCATGAATCGCCTTCTCGCGACCATCGCAGCTCATGCTTTCAACGATTCAGCCGGAAACCAGCGGCGTCTCGTAAATCGAATCGCGAGCAGGCTCACTCCCACAGGGTAAGCGGCGTTCACAAACTCTGTGTACGACACGGACACTGTGGGAGCGGGCTTGCCCGCGATGGCCGCGATGGCCGCGAATCGGTCTGCAATCAGACTGCAAAACCCGGCAGCACCGGCACTGGCCGCTTGTCATCATCAATCGCAACAAAGCTGAACTGCCCGTGGATCGCCTTCTCGCGACCATCGCAGCTCATGCTTTCAACGATTCAGCCGGAAACCAGCGGCGTCTCGTAAATCGAATCGCGAGCAGGCTCACTCCCACAGGGTAAGCGGCGTTCACAAACTCTGTGTACGACACGGGCACTGTGGGAGCGGGCTTGCCCGCGATGGCCGCGACTAGGTCTGCAATCAGACTGCAAAACCCTGCAGCACCGGCACTGGCCGCTTGTCATCATCAATCGCAACAAAGCTGAACTGCCCGTGAATCGCCTTCTCGCGACCATCGCAGCTCATGCTTTCAACGATTCAACCGGAAACCAGCAGCGCCTCGTAAATCGAATCGCGGGCAAGCCCGCTCCCACAGGGTAAGCGGCGTTCACAAATTCTGTGTACGACACGGACACTGTG
>NZ_JBIUXX010000130.1:0-5205 GCF_044744235.1 Pseudomonas sp. NPDC087346 | reverse complement strand
GAGTCAGGCCCGCCTGGCCATCGAAAGCTTCATCGAAGCCTACGAGCCGCGCCTGAGCAACGTGCGTGTCATTTCCCTGCCGCGTGACCACGATCAGCTTCGCCTGTCCTTCAGCATCGAAGGCCTGTTGGAAGTTGAGGGTTTCAAGCGTCAGGTCAGTTTCGCCGCGCGCCTGGATGGCAGCGGTCAAGTCAAGGTCAACTAAGGAGAACCCCGATGTCTGGCAAACCAGCAGCACGTGTATCCGACCCAACCGCTTGCCCGCTCCCCGGCCACGGCACAAACCCGATCGCCGCCGGTTCCGGCGACGTGTTCTTCGACGGCCTCGCGGCCGCCCGCCAAGGCGATGCCTCGGCGTGTGGTGGTGCGTTGGTCGGCGATCTGGCGACCACGGTTTTGATCAATGGCAAGCCGGCTGCGATCGTAGGTTCGGTTGGTACTCACGGCAATAAAGTCACGGCAGGTTCCGGGACAGTGATTATCGGTAATTCGCACTCGCCGGCGCCGTTTGTGCCACCAATTCCGTTGAACATATTTGGCTTTGATGTACGTGTTCAGTTAATGGACCCAGTATCGGGAGCCCCACTTAAAAATATTGCATACACCGCTACGCTTGAGGATGGTTCGGAAATTCGAGGCGTAACAGACGATACCGGACTATCCAAGTCGCTGGGCTCAAAAGCTCAAGTCCAAAATATACAAATTTCGGCTATACCAAACTGGTTGGTTAGGGGAGAGTGAAATGCCTCAAGCCGTAAAAGTCGCAACTGTAGCGACCACTCCTGCTAAGGATAAGACCCCAGTACAAATTTACTTGGTAAGTGATCATGATTTTGTGATTCCTGTTGTGTTTCCGGACTACAAAATTCATGTGGAGGCTTTGGGTATTAGTCATAAGTTCTCTGACCTAGGTCACGCAGGTGTACTAATTGTCAACGGTAAAACGGGGCTGACGAAGTACGGAGAGTACGGGCGTTATGAAGGAGCAGGTCCACCGGGAATTGTGAGGTTACGCCCTGTTCCTAATGTGACGATCAAAGGCGGAGCGATTACTGAGTCATCACTCAAAAAAACGTTGAGAAGTATGTCTTTAGCTTATGGTCAGTCGAGCAATGTGTCTGGGGTTGTACTCAGGGGGGCCGCTTTTTCTCAGGCCGAAGCGTGGCTTAAAAATAAAGAAAAAGACAACGACAACATGAATAGAGAACCGTACAGCATAAGAAGCCACAACTGCATGACGTTTGTGGCTGATTTAGTTGATAGTCTGGATCTCGGTGCGCCTAAAAGATCCTATTTTGCAGTGATACCAAAAGATTATATGGAGGATTTCCAAGAAACAAAGCCAGATCTGGATTACACATTCAGCAGCGATACGTTGGAGATAAAAGATTGATCTGGTTGAAGCGTTTTCTGATGGCCGTTGGTGCACTGTCTCTGTTGATAGCATTCGGGGTAATGTTTTTTATGGATTTTTCAGAAGATAAGCCGCATGTACTCAGCGAATATCCAAATGCTCATTGGAGAGGTGGTGCTGATGGAGGTCAATACATTGAAGTGACTAAGTCAGAACCTCCATATTATTTCGTTCAAGTCAGGCATGAAAGTGGTGAGTTGTGGGATGAAGGATGGCTCAAGTTTGGAGACGAGAATAGCGAGCCACTCACATCTAACAGTGTAATTGCCTTTTCAGGAGAAGGTGTTATTTATCTTCAGCAACGCAAAGTCCTAAGTTCTGAAAAAGCTAAAGCGAAATAGCTATGAGCAAATATTGAAAGACATTCTTGGGTATACGTTGGAAGCTGATGAAAATATCTGAAGCAGGTGAAATTCAAGGCTACCTCGCCTTTGTTGCCGACAGCGACCTGTTCGGCTGGCTGGCCCTGTTGAGCTTTTTTTTACTCGCGGCAGCAATTTTTCCCGCTGCTCGGAATTCGCGCCTGCACCGTGTGATGACGTTTTCGGTTCTGGTAGCCATTGTTGCTATCCATGGCTTTGGTTCGTGGTATGGGAATTTGAGGCTTGCATGAGTAGCTACGTTCGTCTCGCCCTATGCCTATTAATCCACGCCCTCGGATGCGTGGCTTATGCATTTTTGAATGACGCGGTTGTGCATGCTTACAAGCTTTTTAACGGCGGATTTACCTCCCATGGTGTCGCCATCGGCATTGCGACTTACGCACTGTTTTACATTTTTCTGGGCGTCAACCTGATCGTTGCGCTGATTCCAAGTCTGGTCGCCAAGCTGGCCATCCTTTTTCTGATGGTGGGCTTCATCCTGCTCTGGATGCTACCCGACAACCCGTTAAGAGCCCTGTTCTACGGCGTGGCCCAAGGCTGCGTCACGTTGCTGGCGATCCTCACCACTCAAGTCATCGAGTTGCGTTGGGCTTTGCGAAACATCGCAGGTCGCATTGAGCCAAATCGGCCTGCAGGTGCAATCCAATGACCAGGTCGGGCGTCGAGCGTAACCCACAGGTCGGTATTTCCATGAGTTCCACTACCAGGCAGGTAACCCGTGTCCTTTAACCACTACTACCAAAGCGAACTCACCGCACTGCGCCAATTAGGTCGCCGTTTCGCCGAGCGTAGTCCGGCGTTGGCGCCGTATCTGGGGCAGGCCGGGCGGGACCCGGATGTGGAGCGGTTGCTGGAAGGCTTTGCGTTTCTGACCGGGCGCCTGCGGCAGAAGCTTGATGACGAGTTGCCGGAACTCAGCCATTCGCTGATGCAGTTGCTGTGGCCGAACTACATGCGGCCGCTGCCGGCGTTCAGCATTCTGCAGTTCGATCCGTTGAAGCGTTCCGGGCCCGCGTTGAAGGTCGAGCGGGATACGCCGATTGAAAGCAAACCGATTGAAGACGTGCGTTGCCGCTTTCGCACCTGCTACCCGACCGAGGTGTTGCCGCTGGATCTGGCCGCGCTGAATTACTCGGTGAAGGGCGACGGTTCGCTGCTCAGCCTGCGTCTGGAAATGAGCGCCGACGGTCATCTCGGCGAGCTCGAACTGAGCAAGCTGCGCCTGCACCTTGCCGGTGAGCGCTACATCAGCCAGATGCTTTACCTGAGCCTGTTGCGCAATCTGGAAGGCATCGAGTTGATCCCGCTCGACGGCGCCGGCAAGCCGATTGATGGCGTCAGCGGCAAGCCGATGGCGTTCAAGATTCCCGGGGACCGGGTCAAACCGGTGGGCTTTGCCGAAGAAGAAGCGTTGATCCCGTATCCGCTGAACACCTTCCGGGGCTATCGCTATCTGCAGGAATACTTCGCCTTCCAGGACAAATTCCTGTTCGTCGACGTCCATGGTCTGGACATTCTCAAGGCGCTGCCGGAAGACACGCTCAAGCAGATGCGTGGCCTGGAATTGCGCTTCGATATTCGCAAGAGCGGCATCATGCGCATGCGTCCGACTTTGGACAACGTGAAGCTGTTCTGTACGCCTATCGTCAACCTGTTCAAGCACGATGCGCTGCCGATTCGTCTCGACGGCAAGCAGGACGAATACCTGCTGCTGCCGGCCGAATACGATCAGGAAAACTGCGGTGTGTTCTCGGTGGAAACCGTGACTGGCTGGAAGCCCGGCGGCCTCGGTTATCAGGAATACGTGCCGTTCGAATCCTTCGAGCACGACCCGAGTTTCGACGTGCCCAACAGCCGTCCGCATTACAGCATTCGCCAACGTTCATCCTTGTTGCACGACGGCCTCGACACCTATCTGAGCTTCGGCATTCGTCACACCGAAGCCCACGAAACCCTGTCGATCGAGCTGATGTGCACCAATCAGAACCTGCCGCGCAAGCTCAAGCTGGGCGACATCTGCATGGCATGCGAGGAAACCCCGGAGTTCCTCAGTTTCCGCAACATTACCCCGGCCACTTCGAGTTTTGCGCCACCGCTGAATCGTGACTTCCTGTGGAAGCTGATCAGCAACATGTCGCTCAACTATCTGTCGCTGGCCGACGTCAATGCGTTGAAGGTGATTCTCGAAACCTACGACCTGCCGCGCTACTACGACCAGCACGCGGAGAAGGTCAGCAAACGCCTGCTCGGCGGCCTCAAGAACATCAAGCACCACCACGTGGACCGGTTGCACCGTGGCTTGCCGGTGCGCGGTTTGCGCACCGAACTGACCATCGACCCGGAAGGGTATATCGGCGAGGGCGACCTGTTCGTTTTCGCCTCGGTTCTTAACGAGTTTTTCGCGCTTTACGCCAGTCTCAATTCATTCCACGAGCTGCGGGTAAAAAGCACACAGGGAGAGGTGTACCAATGGACACCACGTATGGGCCTTCAGCCCCTGCTTTAAGCGGGCTGACCAAAGGTATACGCGAGTACTCGCTGTTTCAGGCCGTGCTGCTGGTGATCGACCGGCTGCGCGATGCGCACCCGTACCTGAGCGAAGACGATCTGTACGACCAGCTGGAATTCCAGGCCAACCCGAGCCTGGGCTTTCCCGGCAGCGACGTTGATCGCGTGGAGTTTTTCGAAGAGCACGGGCAGATGCGCGCGCGCCTGCGGTTCAACCTGATCGGCCTGGTCGGTTCGGGTTCGCCGCTGCCGGCGTTTTATGGTGAACAGGCCTTGGGTGACAGCGAGGACGGCAACCCGACCCGCAACTTCCTCGACCTGTTTCACCATCGCCTGCAACGTCTGATGCTGCCGATCTGGCGCAAGTATCGCTACCGCGCAAGTTTCCAGAGCGGTGCGCTCGACCCGTTCTCGGCGCAGTTGTTCGCGCTGATCGGTCTGGGTGGCGAAGACATTCGCAAGGCCAAGGAACTGAACTGGAAACGCCTGCTGCCGTACCTCGGCCTGCTCAGCTTGCGGGCGCACTCGGCGGCGCTGATTGAAGCGGTGCTGCGTTACTACTTCAAGCACGAAGACCTGGTCATCGAGCAGTGCATCGAGCGCCGCGTGGAGATCCTCGAGGAGCAACGCAATCGCCTCGGCCGCGCCAACAGCGCGCTCGGTGAAGACCTGGTGCTCGGCGAACATGTGCGCGACCGCAGCGGCAAGTTCCGCATTCACATCACCGAACTCGACTGGGAGCGATTCCACGAATTCCTGCCGATCGGTTTCGGTTACCAGCCGCTCTGCGCGCTGGTGCGGTTCACGTTGCGTTACCCGCTCGATTACGACTTTCGCCTGGTGCTGCGCCCGGAATAAATCCGCGAACTGCGCATTGGTGAGAAGAACGACTGTCGCCTT